>JAKEFK010000360.1 GCA_022616075.1 bacterium | reverse complement strand
TTTCATTTATGAAGATTCGGGTTATTGGCGGTGGTCTTGCCGGATCGGAAGCCGCCTGGCAGATCGCTCAATTCGGATTGCCGGTTGAGCTTTATGAAATGCGTCCCGTTCGTTCCACCCCAGCTCACGTAAGCGACCATCTTGCCGAACTGGTCTGCAGCAATTCACTGAAGTCGAATGATCTGTTGCACGCTCCCGGTTTGCTGAAGCAGGAGATGCGAATCCTCAACTCGCTTATTATTCGAGCTGCCGACACCAGCGCAGTGCCGGCGGGCATGTCTTTAGCGGTGGACCGTGGAGCTTTTTCCAATCATATCCTGAAAGCATTGAAGGCTCTTCCACATGTCGAAATCATCAGGGAAGAAATTGAAAAGATCCCGCCCGATGGAATCAATATAGTTGCGACCGGTCCATTAACTTCCGATTCGCTTGCTGAATCGATCCGCGAATTCACAAATTCTCCCTACCTTTATTATTACGATGCAATTTCTCCAATTGTGGATGTGGATACAATCGATCGTTCCATCGTGTTTGCGGCTTCGCGCTACGATAAAGGGCAAGGGGATTATTTGAACTGTCCGATGAATCGTGAGGAATACGATCGATTCCATCGGGCGCTTCTGACGGCGGAAACTCATCCGTTCAAAGACTTTGAAAAGGCGCTCTTTTTTGAAGGCTGTCTGCCGATCGAAGAACTGGCAAGAAGAGGACCGGACACACTTCGTTTTGGCGCCATGAAGCCGGTAGGATTGACCGATCCTAGATCGGGAAAACGCCCTTACGCCGTGGTGCAACTTCGACAGGACAATCTCGCCGCGTCACATTACAACATCGTCGGTTTTCAGACAAGTATGCGTTTCTCAGAACAGGCGCGTGTGCTCCGGATGATTCCCGGACTGCAAAATGCAGAGTTTTTACGATATGGATGGATTCACCGCAACACGTACCTGAATGCTCCCGCCGTATTGAGGGAAACCTATCAAACTAAGACGCGTCCCTCGTTGTTCTTTGCCGGTCAGCTCTCAGGAGTGGAAGGCTATGTTGATTCGGCAGCCTCCGGTTTGCTCGCCGGCCTCAATGCTGCTTTTCTTGCGTTAAATCTTCCTGCGCGGGTCCCTCCACCTCATACTGCAATCGGAGCCCTTGCGTTTTACATATCTCATGCGGATGCCAAACATTTCCAGCCAATGAACATTACTTTTGGCTTGCTCCGATCCCCTGAAATTCAAGCATTGAAAGACAAACGACGCAAGAAAGAGCTGCTGGTGGAAAATGCACTGCGTGCCATCAACGAATTTGTAAACAAAGTAGCACAGGCGTCCCGCCTATGGCGCTGCGCAGACGGGACGTCCGCGCTACTTTTGTAGTATTATAAGAATCGTGCAGAAATATCTGGACGAATTCTGGAATTATCTGGAACTGGAAAAGCGATTTTCTGAAAACACGCTGATATCCTACCGGAATGATCTCAACCAGTTTTGCACTTTCCTGAATGAGTTTCTAGGCCAGGATATTTTTCAGAACCCCGGGAGCCTCCCGGCGTTTGATCTTCTTACGGTCCGTGGTTTCGTGAATGATCTCCACCGGAAGGGTTTGGGGAAGAGCACGATCGGCCGGAAAATTGCCGCAGTGCGCACTTTCTTCCGGTTTTTGTGCCGGCAAAATTATTTGAGCCAAAATTTCGCAGCTCTTGTTCCGGCTCCCAAACTTCCCAAAAAACTGGTTGAGGTATTGCAACCGCATGAGCTGAGCCTTCTCCTGGACGAACCTGAATCAGATACTGATGTTGGGAAAAGGGATCATGCGATGTGGGAAATGCTGTACGCGACGGGATTACGGGTCGGGGAACTTTCCCATTTAAAGCTGAGAAACATCGACCATGCCGGACGCTGCATTTCTGTTTTAGGAAAGGGCAAAAAGGAGCGACTGGTGCTTTTTGGTGAAAAAGCTTCTGTTGCGCTTGGGAATTACCTGAAAATCAGGTCCGAATTCATTCAGACCGGGGACCCGGGATATCTGTTTATGAATTTGAAAGGAAAACGGCTTTCAGAAACGCGGATCCGTCAGATTCTTCGCGCCCGCGTTCGTCAAGCGGCAATTTACAAAAAAGTCTCTCCTCATACTCTCAGGCATAGTTTCGCTACGCATCTGCTGACCTCTGGCGCTGACCTTCGCTTTATTCAAGAACTACTTGGCCACAGCAGTCTATCCACCACCCAAAAGTACGCCCATTTGAACATCGACCAACTATTGAAGACCTACCAAAAGGCCCACCCCCGAAAGTAAGAGTCTAAAGTGTTAAAGGCGTTTTAACAAAGTAGCGCGGCCGTCCCGGCTGCGAATAACGCAGGCGAGACGCCCGCGCTACTATTGACATAGCACTATGCTCAAAGTATCATAAATCAACATTTGGGTGTGAATTGCAGCGACAGTGTCGCTGAAGAAGATGGAGATGATGAGGCAGGTCAGACTTTCAGTCTGTTCAGTGTTTCTCCTGATTCTAATCCTTCCCCTTGCCCCGGCTCTGGCGAAAACCAAAAAGGACAGTGCCAAGACTCTCTATGATACGGCCGTTCGGCTCGAAGCGGACTTGAAGAAAACCTCCAAATCCCGCGCTAATGCCGCAGTCTGGAAAAAAACGATCACTGCTTTTCGAAATGTTTATTACATGTATCCTTCTTCCGGGTATTGCGACAACGCGCTTTTTCATGTGGCCACGCTTTATTCTCAAATGGCCGAACAGTTTCAGGATTCGTTCTATTACCATCGCGCCACCGCTACTTATCAATTTCTAATTGAACAGTATTCTTCCAGCTCCCTTATCGAAGAAGCGATGCTCGAGGCGATCCGCATTTACCGCGATGAACTGAAACGGGAAAACGATGCAGAAACGTTGCTGAAAAAACTAAAATCCAGGAATCCTAAAGCTGCGGCGGCAATTTCCAAAAAGCCGCCCGCCACACCCACGCAGCCGGCCACGTTGCAAAGCCTGCGGCACTACACAGGCACCGATTACACACGAATTGTTATCGATTTCGATAAAGAGATTTCTTTTAAAAGGGATCGTCTTTCCAATCCTGACCGGCTCTATCTTGATTTTGATAACACAGTCGCCATGAAATCCTTGCTGGAGCAAAACTTCCAGGTCGATGACGGTTTCTTGAAACAGATTCGTGTCGGACAGAATACCTATCGCAAGGCCAGAGTGGTGCTCGACTTAAAAAGCATTGAGACGTACGAAATTTTTTCGCTTTATCATCCTTACCGTATCGTTATCGATGTTCAAGGCAAAAAGTCTGTAGCTGCGCCTCCGCCCGTGGTCTCTGTCATGCCGGAAACCACAGTTGAGCCTCCTGAAAAGAACGGGAATGGGAAATACTCACTGGCCCGACAACTGGGGCTGAAAGTCAGGAGAATCATACTGGATCCGGGACATGGTGGACATGACCCGGGGGCGATGTCGGCTGGAATTCGCGAAAAGGACATCACCCTGGACGTCTCTCGAAGACTCAAAATGCTTCTTCAGTCAAAATACGACTTTGAAGTCTTGATGACGCGGGATAATGACCGTTTTGTCGCATTGGAAGAGAGAACTGCCTTCGCAAATAGTAATGCCGCCGATCTATTCGTTTCTGTTCATGTGAATTCGAGCCGGAACAAACGGGCTCGAGGCATCGAGACGTACTATCTAAACTTTGCCACGACACCAGAAGCCATGGAGGTGGCAGCTCGAGAAAACGCTATCGCCGAGAAAAACATGGCCGAATTGCAAAAACTAACCATCGCCATTGCCATGAATTCCAAAATCGAAGAATCCCGGGATTTTGCCAGCCTCGTCCAGAGTCATCTGGTTTCTTATCTCAAAAAGGACTATGCCATCCCGAGTCTCGGGGTAAAACAGGCCCCTTTTTATGTTTTGATCGGTGCCCAAATGCCTTCGATCCTCGCGGAAATTTCGTTTCTCAGCAATCATCAAGAATTCCGGCTTTTGAGCGAGGATTCCTACAGACAATCGATCGCCGAAGGTCTGGCAACAGGGGTTCAGAGGTACATCCAAACGCTCGCGGAAAACAAGCTCACACAAAACCGGAAATAACAGAGTAGTACTACAGGTTCATTTAATAATATAGTAGTACTATGATCTTCGTTGAATGCACAGTGAACTATCCTTATAGTAGCTCCGCCGAAATCTGCTTCTAGAGGGCATTTTCAGGAGTTCACCTTTTCATTTTTCAACCAAAAAATTGCATTGCCTTGACAAAGAGAAACGTTTTTGTTAGTGTACCCAAAGGATTCCGAGAAGGAGCGCAACAGTGGGCCTGTTTGGACGTTCACGGGACTTAGTGGGGTTGGATATAGGATCTCACTCCCTCAAATTAGTGGAGCTCAGACAGAAAGGAAAAAGCTACGAGCTCGTCACTTTTGGAATCCAACCTTTACCTCCGGAAGCCATTGTGGAAGGGGCGATCATGGATTCTTCTGCTGTCGCAGAAGCGATCGACACTCTATTCGCAAATAACAATGTAAAGAAAACAGATATTGCAACATCCGTTTCCGGAGGATCTGTCATTATTAAGAAAATCTCCCTGCCCGCGATGAGCGAAGATGAGCTTGCGGAATCCATTCGGTGGGAAGCCGAACAATATATCCCTTTTCCGATCGACGAGGTGAACCTGGATCACAAGACCCTTCGTGGAAGCGCAGCCGAAGGGGGTATGATGGACATTGTTCTGGTGGCGGTAAAAAAGGATATGATCGGTTTTTACGCCAACGTTATCACACAGGCCGGAAAACGGCCCATGGTTGTGGATGTGGATGCATTCGCCGTTCAGAATGCATTTGAGCTGAACTATAAGAATGATGTCAGCCCGAGTGAGGTCATCGCTCTGATTAATGTCGGAGCAAGTCTGATTAATATGAATATCATTCAGGGCGAGATATCCTTATTTACTAGAGATATTTCTACGGGCGGCAACCTTTACACGGAAACCGTTCAAAGAGAATTAAATCTTAGTCGTGAACACGCTGAGAACCTGAAAAAAGGAGTTCCCGTAGATGGAATCGATCCTGCCTCGGCCACCTCTATCATTCAGGGTGTTACCGAAGATCTGGCAGTCGATGTGCAACGAACCTTTGATTTTTTCAAAGCGACTTCTACGGAAGAACGTATCGACCGCATTTACCTTTCTGGAGGATCAGCCAAAGCTCCGGGCATTGTTCAGTACTTCCAAAGCAAGTTTAATGCTCCTACTGAAGTTCTGAATCCATTTCGGAACATCCGATTGACGAACATTGATGCCGATTATCTGCAGGATGTTGCTCCATTAGCTACTGTTGCGGTGGGTCTCGCGTTGAGGAGGGTTGGAGACTGAATGATAAAAATTAACCTTCTCGAGGTTGAAAAAGAGAGACGGGTTAAAGCAGCAGCGCCGGGAGGGGTTCCAACAGCTTTACTTGCATTGGTCATTATTGGGCTTTCTATTGCTGCATTTATTTTTTACTATTTAGCGAAACAAAAACAGGTGGCGGATCTGGAAGAAGATATTGCCAAGAAAAGAATTCAGAAAAAAGAACTGGAGCCTTATATAAAAAGAGTAGAAGAGTTAGATGCGCGCCGGCAGGAGTTGGCGAAAAAGAATCACGCGATAGAATTGCTTCGGAGCCAGCGAACGATTCCCGTGCACATTATGGATGAAGTCAGCCGCGCGATGCCGGATTATCTATGGCTTACCAGCGTCCAGTTGCAGGGTGAACTGCTCAGCATCGATGGGAAAACGCTTCAGGAACAAGCGATTCCGACATTCATGAAAAATCTCGATGCTTCGGAATTTGTGGGAACTTGTAGCTTGATTGAAACGAGCCAACCGCTCGGTACCGAGGATCGTTCTACTTCATTTAAGATTTCAGCGCCTATTACGAATCCATTTAAACCAAAGGAGCCGGCTCCGAGTACTGCCGCTGCGCCGGCCCAGTAGCAAACTATGGCAATACAGGATACAGTTAAGTCTTGGCCCTGGTACGGACAAGCTGCACTCTTTGTTGTGATTGGTGCAGCGCTTTTCTATCTGGGGCACTGGCAGTTGATTGAACCACTGAATAAGAAAATCGTTGAACTAAACAATGAACGGGAATCTTTGATTCAGGAAATCAATCGAGGAGAAACAGCAAAAGCACGCGCGATTGAATTTGAGGCTGAGCTCAAACGTCTGGAACATCAATTGGAATCCTTGAAAAAAATCCTTCCTGAAACAGAGGAGATCGCCGACCTCTACAGCCGTATCCAGCAAGAGGGAACGGAACTTGGTTTAACCATCACCACTTTTAGGCCGGGCACTCACGCTCCACAAGAGTACTATGAAGAATGGCCCATTAACATGTCGCTTTCCGGTAACTACCACATCCTGGCCAAGTTTTTCGAGCGAATCGGAAAGTTGTACAGGATCATCAACGTAAGGGACATCAGAATACGAAGTTATACCAACCCTAGAAGCACAAATACACTCACGGCTGATTGCGTCGCAACCACTTTTATCTATAAGGAGACGGCTCCACCAACTCCATCCAAGAGACGAGGAGCTCGAACATGAAAACTAAACTTTTCTTTGTCGTGGCTGTTGCGCTGTTCTTGGTAAGTTCGTCTACAGGGGATGCAACAACGACTGCTGATCCATTCCTTGTTTTACAGGTTCAAGACGAAAAGAAAGCGGATCAGCCTGAAGCGTATGATATCAACTATACCTATGACCCGGCAGGTCGAAGAGATCCATTCGTCGATTTGCTTGTCGGCATAAAGGCAAAAGGACCTTCGACACCGAAAGGTGCATTGACTGTAGGCGATGCCAAGGTCGTAGGAATTACTCAGGGTAAAGAAGGTTACACCGCTATAATTGTGGGAGCTGACAATAAAGCCCGTTTTATGAAAGCTGGTGACAAGCTGTACGACGGACAGATTATCTCCATTGAAAAGGATAGAGTAATCTTTCGTCAAGACTTTACTGAGGAAAATCCAGCCGCACCAGGACTTCGATCTAAAGAAGTTGAAAAAAGGCTAAATCCTGTTCAGGAGGGGACACAATGAGCAAGCGTCACTATTTTCCTTTATTTCTTCTCCTTTTCTCCTTCTTCACGCCTCCGTTGTTATCTGCTGAAGACCTTGTGGGCTTGAAGAATCTCTCCTGGGAAGAGCAGAAGAACAAAACTCGAATTGTTCTGGAAACGACTCAGCCGTTGCAATACAACGTAACTGCGTCTCAGACAGCTTCTGAGGTTCAGGTTGAGCTAACCAATCTGGATTTAAGAAATCTTCCGCAGGAGTTGTTTATTAACACACCCGAAGTGGTGTCGTTGCAAACTTTTCCCCAAGCGGATGGACAGCGGGCGCGGATTGTGGTGAAGCTGACATCTTTTCGTCCGCATCAGGTTTCTTCAGACGGAAATAAGCTGTACATCGACATTGAGGACGGAACTTCTGTAGCAACAATTCCCGCTCCTCCAGAACCGGTGAAAGCGGATCAGCCCGTAGAAGAACCGGTTCAGGCTGCTTCAGTTGAGAAAGTGCCCGAGAGCGCTCCGGTTGCTGCTGAGCGGACTGAAGTTGCGAAACCTGTAGAGCAGGCTCCTGTAAAGGAAGCTGTTCCTGCAAGTCCAGCCACAGTGATCAATGATGTTCAGATTAGCCCGATCAATGCAGAAAAAGTCGACGTAGTACTGGTCGGTGACGGCTCCATGAATTACGATGTTTTTGAGTTGGCCAATCCTGCTCGACTCGTGATCGACGTAAAGTCAGTCAGTGTCGGGCCAGGATTAAGCAGCCGGCAGGCGGATGGACAGGAACTCCTTACAAAAGTGCGCGTTGCTCAATTTCAAACAGCTCCCAAAGTGGTTCGGGCCGTGATTGATTTGAACAGAAAGGTTCCTTACACGATCAGTCAGGAAGGAACGCAACTGACGATTCATCTTGGGGAGGCGAATATTCCTCAGGCAAAATCGAACGGAAGCACGAGCCAGAGTGAAACTGAAACTGCAGCACCTGTTGCGGAGCCGGTTCCGGTAAATCTTGAGCAGGTACCGGTTAAATATGAAGAACCGAAGATTGCTCAGGCCGAGCCAAAGCAAACCACGAACGAACAATTCTTTTCGTTTGAGCCGGACACAAGTCTCTTTGCACAGGAAACCACAACACTTCCGACCACGAGTCGTCCACCAACTGAAACCACTGGTAGTCAGGGCATGGGAAGTCTGGAGGACCGGGAAGGCGGTGCGCAAAAGCAGTACACTGGTGAGCCATTCTCCTTTGACTTCAAAGACATTGACATCAAGGATCTCTTCCGATTTATTGCAGATATTTCAGGATTAAATGTGATCCTTGATCCTTCAGTCAGAGGTTCCGTTACTTTGAAATTAACCGAAGTCCCCTGGGATCAAGCCTTGGATTTGATTACGAAGAACCAGGGATTGGGTTATACGATTGAAGGGAACGTGATCCGGATTGCACCACTCTCAAAGATAGAGGCAGAAGAAGAACAGCGCAGAAGAGTTGAAGAACAACAATTCTTGAGCGCCCCGTTGGTTACCAAGATCGTACCACTCAGCTACGCGAAGGCGCAGCAGGTGGATGCGATTGTTAAAAGGCTACTGACCAAAAAGGGCAGCAGCATCGTTGATGTCAGAACCAATACGTTGATCATTACCGACATCGACACAAATATCGATTCGGTCATCAGCTTGATCGATACGTTGGATTCCCGAACAAGTCAGGTTGTCATTGAAACACGAATCGTAGAAACCACCAAAAACTTCTCTCAAGGATTTGGTATTCAATGGGGATTCCGTGGCATCGTGGATCCAAGTTTTGGCAATAACACCACTTTGCAATTTCCCAATAACATGCTGATCGGCGGCAATGCGATTCGTGCCACCTCCGGTATCACCGGGAATCCGCTTAGTGGATACGCTGTGAATTTGCCTAGTTCACAGGCCCCGAATTCAGCGATTTTGCTTTCCGCTGGGAATATTCTGGACACATTCCGTCTGGACGTGGCTTTGATGGCGCTGGAGAATTCCGGACAAGGACGTATTCTTTCCAGTCCAAAAGTGGCAACGCAAAACAATACAAGAGCTGAGATCGTCCAGGGTACTCAGATACCGGTTCAAACGATTGCCAACAACACAATTACAACCACTTACGTTCAGGCGTCTTTGCGAATGAGTGTTCTTCCGCAGATTACAGCCGAAGGGACTGTGATTATGGAAGTAGAAATCGAGAACAATAGACCGAATCTTTCGATTATTGGTGTTGGCGGAACACCGGCAATTGATACGGAGAGCGCCCGCACAACTCTACTTGTAGAAGACGGTGGAACGACGGTAATCGGCGGTATTTTCACGGCGTCTGAGTCCTATCAGCAGGGAAGAACTCCGGTCTTACACCGGATTCCTCTTTTAGGATGGTTGTTCAAAAACACCAACGTGACACGAGACAATCGGGAACTTCTGATTTTCTTGACTCCTCGGATCATCCGTTAGAAGGGAAAGGAGGAAGGAGTATGAACATGAAAAACTTTAGTTTTAGACCAGCATTCTTGATGGTTTTGGCTGTTGCCCTGATTAGCTATGCCTGCACCGAAGTGGAAGACAGTTCGGAGTCGGCATCGCTGCTTGTTGTGTCGGAAGTTACAGGCGTTCCCGGCGGAGAAGGGGAAGAGGATGGTGTACCGCTTCTCTCAGATACGTGTGATAACGCCAATGATGAGATTCAGGATCCTGCCTTCTGCGCTGTTTTCAATGACAATGCTGAAGTTACTTTCGACAACCATTATCTACAGATTGGACCTGGAGCCGGGTTCAATCCAAGTTTCATGAACGACATCATCGTTACTCAATTTCGAGTTGACTTCGTCAGACCTAATAATCGCAACACTCCGGGCGTAGATGTTCCATTTGGAATTGACGGAACCATGAATGTTCGGGTGAACGTGGATTCTACTGCTTCAGGGTCAATCCTGATTGTTCGTCACGTTGCAAAGCGCGAGCCTCCTCTTGCTCAACTTGTCTTCGGCGGCGAGGATGTCTTGACGGCCAACGCCCAGATGCGGTTTTTTGGTCATGACATTGCAGGTAGAAACGTAACAGCGGTCGGATTACTGGAAGTTCACTTCGCCAATTTTGCCGAGAGTGAATGAGAAACCGTGAACATTCCAAAATGAATAGCGATGAATTGTTGCAAGATCGGTTTTAAGCGTATGTTTGTTTGGAGGGAATTATGAAAAGCAAATTAAGAGCAGGGACTCCAATGATTGCTTTGGCTTTCATCGGTATTGCCGTTCTGTTCATAGCGAGCTGCAGTACGGATGAGGTCGATATTCCGGATCTGACCGGCCCAAGCGGGACGCGATTGTTTATAACGATCGAAGCAAGTCCGGATTCGGTTTTTATTCGGAAACCAAGCGCCACTCCCGATAGATCGAACATTACAATACAGTTGAAGAATCAACTCGGGGCTGGCGTTCCGAATGCCAGAATCAAACTTCGCCTCACAAATATTGAAGGCTCAGAAGTTGGAATCGGATCTCTTGACGCCAACACTGTTGTAACTGATTCCGGCGGCTTCGCCCGGGTAACTTATACCGCTCCCTCCACAGCAGAACAACCGGTAAACACTCGAGTTTTCATTACTGCGATTCTGACCGATCCTGCATATCCATTTGAAGTGGTTACCCGGCACCCACTGGATTTAGAGCTCACCAAGCCGTTTGATTGCGTTGCCGGCCCCGGGGCTCCAGAAATTAGCTTTACAATTACTCCAGCATCACCGGCTGAGGATGAACAGGTCTGTTTCGATGCTCAGGGTACTGTAGACAACGGCACAATTATTTCCTTCAGCTGGACATTTGGGGATGGAGGTTCGAGTTCAGGCGTATTTGTGTGCCATACATACACAAGCAATGGGAGCTTCCCTGTAACGCTGTTTGTTGTCGATGATGATGCGAACTGCGTTAGCTTGACCAGACTTGTAGAGGTAAACGAGGGTGATGAGCCAACCTGCGATTTCACCATCAGTCCGAACCCCGTGAGTACGGACACTCAGGTGTTCTTCGATGCTTCCACAAGCGAGGATCCCGATGGTAACATCGTTTCCTTCCAATGGAATTTCGGCGATGGCAGTACCGCCAGCGGAGAAAAGGTCACACACTCGTACAACTTCACAGGCACATTTACCGTTTCTCTGACGATCCGAGACAACGCCGGCAACGAAGTAGTGTGTACACAAACTGTTAGCGTTGGTACCGGATTCCCAACCTGTACGTTTGATTTCACTCCTAGCGATCCTGATACAGAAACGGTCGTATCGTTCGATGGATCAGCGAGTACAGATCCTGAAGGTGGAGTGCTTACGTTTGACTGGGATTTTGCTGATGGCGGCACTGACACTGGCCCCGTTGTGACTCATCAGTTCCTAACTGAAGGTTCATTCATTGTGGAACTGACTGTAACGGATCCGGAAGGTAACGCTACTCAGTGCACAGAGGCAGTTGTTGTCGGTGAAGCACCAGTACCGACCTGTACGTTCGATAGCGATCCGAACCCATCCTGTACCGGTCAGAACGTGACTTTCGATGCAAGCGCATCCGATCCGAATGACACGGTACTAACATTTGAATGGGATTTCGATTGTACTAACCCACCGAATCCAGACACGGTTGATTCTACGCAAGGGCCGATTGCTATCACTTCGTTCCCGACTGCGGGTATTGTTGATGTCTGTCTGCGTGTCACGAATGACGACGCAAGCACTCAGGTTTGTAGCAGACCGCAGGTTGTTACCGAGGCTCCAGACATCGATGATGCGAATCCATTCGATCCGGATAGCGGAGCCATTGGCGATGCAGTCCAGATCTTCGGAAGCGGATTTGTAAGTGCCGCAAACGGAGGCGCTCTCAGCTTTGGGACCCAGGATCAACCTAGCTTCACCGTAAACGGGCCAGGTACAGTGATTACAACCACTGTTCCGGCTGGAGCCACTGATGGTCCGATTACCTTCACCAACGATTGCGGTGGAGACGTTAGCAACGTGGACTTTGATGTGGAAGAAACTATGTCTATCAGCAATGGGGTTCCCTCTCCTGCTAATGAAGGAGTAGCTATTACATTCACAGTCACGTTGTCCAGCGCACGCAGCGTCCAAACTGACGTTGATTTTGCAACGGGTGGCGGTAATGCTACCGGAGCTGCTGTCTGCAACGGAACTACGGATGACTATGAATCTGAAGCTGGTACGTTGTCAATTCCTGCAGGATCAACTACAGGTGACATCGTGGTAAACACCTGTGCGGATACCGATACACCAGAAGTTCAGGAAACGTTTAATGTAACTCTCAGCAACCCGTCTGCTGGAGTTACAATCACTGATAATCAAGGTGTAGGTTCGATTGCTGACGTTCCGTAAGTGTACTTTCTAAACCTGAGGGGGCCATTTTTGGCCCCCTCTTTTATTTTGTATACTATTTTGTTGTTATGAAGATTTTTCGTTTTTGGTTTTTGCCATTTGTGCTTGCAGGAACGCTTGTTGTTTGCAAGCAAGTTGATTTAACAGCTCCGACCGGCGCAGAGATCCATCTTACAGCGCAACCGCTCAGCATTAATTTTGGTGCAACTTCAAACCTTACGGTTACAGGAACGCGTGAGGGTGGTGCGCCTCTACCTGATGGAACTGTGATTCGATTCACAGTAAGCGACAACCTGGGAGCCATTACACCGAATCCTGTGGAAACCACAAACGGAATCGCAACCGCTACGTTTATCGCCGGGCAGAGGTCCGGCACTGCGATTATTACAGCGTTTTCAGGTGAAATCATTTCCGATCCAACAGCTGATATTGTAATCGGCGAAGCGCGCGTCGAACGGTTAATACTCACAGCGAATCCATCTTCTTTGCCGCCTGAAGGTGGCAAAGTGCAGTTGAATGCGTTTGTACGGGATGACCAGGGGAATCCGGTTTCAGGAGTACAGGTTTTCTTTTCAACAGATGCCGGCACATTGGCTTCCCAGGGTGATCCGGTGCGCACCAATGCGCAAGGTGTTGCGAAGGATCGATTGACTACTGACGAAGACGCTACGGTTACTGCGATCGCAGGTGATCAGGAAGAGCAGGTGACTATTTCTCTGGGAACACAAACCGGCCCGGAGTGCGGCTCATTTGTCGCTCCCACAACAGCGGCCATTGGCCAGGAAATTTCTTTTGTCGATGACAGCACCGAAGGAGACAGCACACTACGCACCTCCACTTGGGATTTTGGAGACGGCGCTTCAGCAAACGGTTTTGTGGTTACGCACTCGTACGATGAAGCAGGCACTTTTGTTGTGGTGCACACGATCACCGATTCGCGAGGATTAAGCGACACTTGCACTCCGATCGAGATCACCGTGCAAGAAGGTGAACCTCCTGTTTGTGGCTTTGATGTTGCGCCGACAGATCCGGATGTAGGAGAGCAGGTTTCGTTTGCGGATACAAGCACCGATCCGGATGGGACGATCCAGCAGTCGGATTGGGACTTCGGCGATTCGAACACAGCCACCGGATTCTCCACCACTCATACTTATACGTCGGCAGGAAGCTTCATCGTGCGTCATACGGTCACCGACGATCAGGGGCTTAGCAGTAGCTGCACCGCCACGGTGAACGTTTCGTTTGTCGGTACAGAGCCTTTCTGTGCTTTTGAGCGCACCAATTCAGGTTCTTTAACAGCGACTTTTGATGCTTCAGCAAGCGAAGACACGGATGAAAACGGAGAATCAATAGTTACTTTTCAATGGGACTTTGGTGACGGAGAAACGGACACCGGGCAGATCGTCAACCACGTCTATGATGTAGCCGATACCTATACTGTAATCTTAACAATTACAGATGATGAAGGGGACACTGCCGTCTGCAGTGACGATTTCGTGATTCCGTGAGGCGGTGGCCCCGTACGTTTGATTAGTGGATGCTTTTCAAAGTATAATTTTTAACTACCTGAAGGGCGAAGTGTTTTCCTGGCTCGAGGCCGGAAAATGCTTCGATTTTGCAGTCCTCGAATAGTCCTATGCCGTCAATGACAAAATCCATAGAAAAACTTCAAAAAAAACTGGACAAAGCTCCCAATTCCACGATTTTCTTTCAGTTAGCCGAGGAGCATCGAAAAGAAGGGAATCTAGAAGACGCTCTCCGGATATTGAAAGAAGGTTTGTCTCGTCATCCCAGCTATTGGTCGGCGAGAGTGACTCTGGGTCGGGTTTACCATCAGATTGGCAAAGCCGAGCTGGCAAGGGAAGAACTGGAGAAAGTGATTCAGGCCGTTCCCGATAACCTGCTTGCCAATAAGCTCCTGGGTGACATTTACATGTTTATGGATCATCCTACAGAGGCGCTAAAGCGGTACCGGATCGTGCAGATGTTGAATCCGTCTGACGAGGAAGTGGTTACTCTAATCAAAAGACTGGAGTCAGAGATTAGGAAACCGGGACCAGTTCCTGAACCGCCCCCTCTACCGAAACCATTTGTGGAAGTGACTAAACCATCTGTGGAGCGCACAGAACCGGTTATAGCCGATGAGGAAAGCTACGCGCCAACAATTCAGATGCGGATCCCCGAATTCCTGGAAAAAACAGAAGTGCCCGTAAATACAGCGGAAGCAACAAGGCAGGAAGCAGTCGCTGCAGTAGAGGAAGTCAAGAGTTCCGCAACTGAGGAAGAGCCGGTTTTACCGTCGGTGGAGGAACTCGAGAGTGTGGAGGAGTCTGAGATGGCTTCAGACACACTGATTTTGGAACATCCGGAAATTGTAGAAGAGTACAAGGCACAGATTCAAGCGCAACAATCGGAAGAAATCGATCAATCAGAGGAACTATCTAGCCTCGCCGGCTTGCTGCTGGCAGGTGACAGCATGACGGTTGAAGAGCATCAGTTCGATGAATTGGAATCTGAACTGATGGACGATTCCGAATTTGAACGGGAAGAAGTGATGGTAAGGGATGCGCAGACGGACCGGACACAACCAATCGATGAAGGGGAAGAAGCGGAGATTGAAGACGCCGAAGAGCTCACAACGGAAACGCTCGCCGAACTGTATTTGAGTCAAGGCCTGGTTGATAAGGCGGTCAAAGTCTATCAAAGACTTCTGCTGAATGATCCCGGAAATTTGCAAATCCTTCAGCGACTAAAAGAGCTTAGTCCTGAAGTTGCAGAAGAGCCTGTTTATCAGGAAGAAGAGGTTCTGGTTGTTCAGCCTGAGCAACCAAAAGGAATGGAATCTGCGGTTATAGAAGAGTTGGCCCGCCGGGATGAAGCGCGTAGGCGCAAGATTACAACGCTTGAAAACTGGCTAACGACGATCCGTCGCGAACGCGACTAGGCAGGGGGTTATGTTTTTAGAAACGCTCAGGGAGATAGCAGACCGGTTTCAAAATATGCATTGTATCTTTTTAATGGGAATGGACGGTCTGCCTGTAGAGAAAGTCGTCCGGGATGAGACCTTCAACATGGATGCCGTAACCGCTGAATTTACAACGGTTGTGAAGGTCACAGCTGCGTCCACGGGGGAAGTAAACGCAGGAAGCGTCGATGAAATTCTAATTCTGTCGGACAAAATGATTCTTTTAACAAAGAGCATTACTTCTCAGTATTTCTTACTATTAGTTTTACCGGCGGATGGAAATATGGGACGCGCCCGCTTCGAATTAAAGAAAGCGAAATATGTGCTGGAAAAGGAATTTGTCTAATGTCCGATGAACGCGTTGATCTAAATCTTGAAGAATTGAAGGAATTGATCCGCTTATTGCGGGAGAGCAACGTAACTGAGTTTGAATTTCGTAAAGCAGATTATCGATTGCGAATCCGTCAGGGTAACATCATTGAGGAAACACCAGTCCGTATCTCTGCCGGCAATGGTGAAGAACAGGTGGTGATTACACAATCACCTGAAGCGCGGCCGGAACCGGTCGCGATCGGAGAACAGGAAAACTTTCACGAAGTTCGTTCTCCTATTGTTGGAACCTTTTACCGTTCCTCCAGTCCCGGATCTTCAGCTTTCGTTGAAGTGGGGGACCATGTTCGGCAAAATCAGGTGTTATGTATTGTGGAAGCAATGAAAATCATGAATGAAATAGAGTCCGATGTGGAAGGAGAAATTCGCGCAATCCATGTATCGAACGGACAACCGGTGGAGTTCGGAGAGCTCCTCTTCAGCATCAAACCAGTATGATTTTTTTACCGCAGAGGACGCAGAGAGCGCAGGGTTCCTTAAGAGAATTTTCTAAAATCCTCCGCGGTCTCGGCGTTCTCTGCGGTGAAAAAAATGTTTAATAAGGTACTCATAGCGAATCGCGGTGAAATCGCATTACGTATCATTCTTGCGTGCAAAGAGCTGGGGATCAGCACCGTTGCCGTTTATTCCGAAGCGGATCGCAACTCCCTGCATGTTCGCTTTGCGGATGAAGACATCTGCATCGGTCCTCCGGAAAGCACGGGCAGCTATTTGAATATTCCCAATATCATTTCCGCCGCGGAAATTACAGGAGTGGACGCCGTGCATCCGGGCTATGGTTTCCTTTCGGAGAATGCGAATTTTGCAGAGATTTGCGAAACGTGCAACATCAAGTTTATCGGGCCGCGTCCACACGCGATCCGGTTGATGGGCGATAAGGCGGAAGCGCGCAGAATTGCGAACGAAGCCGGAGTCCCGATCATTCCAGGATCGGATGGAGTCATCACATCGGAAGAGCATGCGTTGCAGATAGCCGAGGATCTGGGTTTTCCGATCATCTTGAAAGCAGTAGCCGGCGGTGGAGGCCGCGGAATGCGCGTTGTGGAAAATTCCACTGAATTGAGCACTGCATTCCGGATGGCGCAAAGAGAAGCGGCAAGCGCTTTTGGCGTCCCTGAGCTGTATCTGGAAAAGTATATGCAAAGGCCAAGACATATTGAATTTCAGGTCTTGGCTGATGAGCAAGGAAATCTTGTGCATTTGGGTGAGCGTGAATGCTCCGTTCAGCGAAGGCACCAGAAGATGATCGAAGAATCTCCTTCCGTACGAATGAATCAGGAATTGCGAATGCAAATGGGAGATGCGGCTCTTCGAGTTGCTCGCGCCGTCGATTATGTGAACGCAGGAACAGTCGAGTTTCTTGTAGACGCAACCGGCAATTTCTATTTTCTCGAAATGAATACTCGCATTCAGGTCGAACATCCTGTAACGGAAATGGTAACCGGTTTGGATTTGCTATACCTCCAAATGCGTATTGCTGCGGGACGTGAACTTCCTTTTTCACAGGAAGATGTTGAATTTCGTGGCCATGCAATCGAGTGCCGCATCAATGCGGAAGATCCGGTCACGTTTCAACCCTCACCAGGGAAGATTACAGCATTTCACGTTCCCGGCGGACCCGGTGTCAGAGTGGATACTGCAGCCTATGCTGAAGGTGTGATTCCTCGCTATTACGATTCGATGATCGCCAAAGTAATTGTGCATGCGCCGCACCGAAAAGCGGCGATATCGCGCATGAAGCGCGCGCTCGACATGATGATTGTGGAAGGGATTAAAACAAACCTTTCGCTTCACAAGAAAGTTCTTGAAGATGAAGATTTCGTGCGTGGCGACATTGATACAAATTTCATGCGACGTTATGATGCCAAAGAGCGCCGTACCACTCTCTTCTCAGAACCCGCCGGTGTTTCGCGAGTCCTTTAACGCAAAGACGCGAAGACGCCAAAGAATTAAATCATTTTTTCTTTGCGCCTTGGCGTCTTTGCGTTGAAAATGATTGTCGGTCTTCCGCGTGCTCCATTTTTGTATCCGATTCTGGATACTGATTTCAGCGAAGATCCCTTACAGGACGCACGCAAAATCATCCGGGCTGGGGCTAAAATTCTCCAGTTGCGCGCAAAAAATTTACCAAAACGCGCGATTTACGAGCTGGTAGTTGATCTTGCCTCGCTATGCAAGGAGAATCAAGTTTCTTGTCTTGTGAACGATTGGGTCGATATAGCTCTGATTACGGAAACGTCGGGTGTTCACCTTGGCCAGGAAGATTTTCCTGTTGAACAAGCTCGTCCGCTATTAGACCGAAAAATCCTGGGTCTTTCTACTCACAATAAGGCACAGTTTGAGCTTGCGAACCGGCTTCCAATCGACTATATTGCGGTTGGTCCGGTTTATGAAACTCACACCAAACGGAGCTCTAATCCGGCTTTGGGAATACCCGGTATCATCCCTTTACTCAAAGGGAAATCCAAACCAGTGGTCGCAATTGGTGGCATTCGCCAGGATCACTTCGCGGAACTTCTCGCCGCAGGGGTCGACGGGATCGCTCTTATATCTGAACTCCACCGGCACGGAGATCTCTACGATACCGTTTCCAGGTTACTGAAATCGTTAAACGAAACATGAAGAAGTTCGATGTTCCACTGCCCGTAAAGCTCATCTGCGGTCTCTTATATAAGGAAGAAAAGTGGTGCAAACAGGCTCTAACTGATTTCGAAACTGAATTTGGAGAGATTGATTATCAATCGAATCCATTGGAATTTCACTTCACGGACTATTATTTCAAAGAAATGGGGCAACCTCTGATGCGCCGTTTTATCAGTTTTTCACGACTGGTAGATCCGGCAGACCTGGCGGTCATTAAGGTTTGGACAAACTCTCTCGAAGAAAAATACTCGCAGCTGGACACGGAAAAGAGGGTCCTCAATATTGATCCGGGCTACTTAAGCCTGACCGCTTTCATTCTTGCCACCTCCAAGAACTATGCCCACCGGATTTACCTGGGGAAAGGAGTTTTTGCGCAGCAAGAATTACTCTTCGAGAGAAGAAAAATCCAGACATTGGATTGGACGTATCCCGATTACCGCTCTTATGAATATCAGGAAATATTGAAGAAAATCCGGGAAATCTACGCAAACCAATTAAAAATGAAATCAGACAGGAACTTTTCCTCTTTTACTGTGTCCAAAATACATGAATCTTCCTGAAGAGGCATATTGACAATTGAACTGTCTCGAGTATAAATATACAGCAGGTTTTCCATTGTCCTCGCCAGGGACGGCCGGGCCAAAAGAGTTCTTTTTTCCCCAGCTTCTGGCTCAAAAAGTCCAAACAGGTCAGAAGGGCGAGGGGGAGTTGCCTTCAAGGATGGAGCTTATGAATCGAAGAAATATCGTATCGCTTTTTCTTGTCTTTTTCGTATCCCTTACATTTATTTCCTGTAAACGATTCCAGGCAAAAATGGAAGTCAAAAAAGGAAATGATTATTACAAAGCAAGAAAGTACGAAGACGCAATTAAGGCCTATAAATCAGCTCTGGAAAAGGATCCGGGCCTGGATACGGTCCACTTGAATCTGGGCCTAAGCTACATGGCCCTCTATGTTCCCGGCTCTACCCATCCGAAAGACCTCGAATACGTGGATAGAGCGATCGCTTCGTTCAAAGAATATCAAAAAAGCAATCCTGATGATACGAAAGTAAATGAGTATTTGATCAATATGTATCTGAATGCGGACCGGAAGGATGATGCCATCAAATACTTTGAGGAACAGCTCGCCCGCGACAATACAAATACCGCTTTCATGCAGAAACTGGCTTTTCTTTACGCGCAATCCGGCAAATTTGATGAGGCGTTAAAATGGTATGAACGGCGCGCGCAAGTTGAACCAAATAATGCGGAAGCCTATTATATTATTGGGGTTATCTGCTGGGAGAAATCCTACAAGTTTGCTGACATCACACCTGAGGAACGGGAGCGAGTTATCAAATCCGGTATGGCGGCTCTCGAAAAAGCCATTAGGATCAATTCCAAATATGCGGACGCCTATCTCTACATGAACCTTTTGTTACGGGAAAAAGCGAAATTGATTTCGTTAGATCCGGCAACTGTGCCTGAAGATAGGGTAGAAGAATATAACGCGCTGCTTGAGAAAGCGAAGGAATTTCAGCAGAAGGCCGTGGCATTGCGCTCGGCGGCAAATCAGCCCT
The DNA here is from genome assembly GCA_022616075.1 of bacterium. Classification (NCBI taxonomy): domain Bacteria; species bacterium. The sequence continues at coordinate 28,544 of JAKEFK010000360.1, read as the reverse complement.
CATAAAGGAGGTTTTTCTATGTGGGAAAAAACATTAATTGAATCGAGAGGAACAACGGAAGGGAAACGAAAATGGTTAACCGTTCCGCTCTCGATGTTTTTACATGGCGTTGCTATAGCCATTATTATCGGTGCGTCTTACTGGTTTGTGGAAGCCGTCCAGCCGCCGCCGATCCCGGTTACTCTGTTTTCAGCTCCACCGCCACCACCGCCGCCTCCTCCGGCAGCTCCTAAGAAGAAAGAGGTGAAGCCAAAAGAGGAAATCAAACCAGTTGAGCCAACAAAAGAATTTCAACCGGTTGACATACCGGAAGAATTACCGACACCCGAAGATATGTCTGAGGATGAAGACACTGGCGTTGAAGGCGGAGTGGAAGGTGGTGTGGAAGGCGGAGTAGAAGGTGGTGTTACAGGTGGCGTTCTTGGCGGAGTTATTGGAGGCACGCCCGGTGCCGAAGAAGTTCCGATGCGGATTACGGCTGAAGTAAAGCAGCCTGTATTAGTAAAAAAAGTAGAACCACCGTATCCGGAAATCGCACGTAAGGCACGCATTCAGGGTATCGTTATTCTGGAAGCGGTCATTACGAAAACGGGAAGCGTTGAAGAAGTAAAAGTCTTGCGCGCTTTGCATCCGATTCTGGATCAAGCCGCTGTAAATGCAGTGAGACAGTGGAAATACCAGCCGGCAACATTGAACGGTCGTCCTGTTAAGGTATACTTTACCGTGACTGTAAACTTTACACTTCGTTAATCGGTTTAGGAGGAACGTTATGGAATTTGGAATAGTACACCTTTGGACCTCTATGGGCTACCTGGCCAAAAGCGTCGTCATCCTTCTGGCCCTGATGTCCATTTATTCCATTGGTCTGATGATTGAGAGATACTTGACCTTTAATGCGGCCAAAAAACAATCTCTCAAATTCGCGACACAGGCAACCCAGCTTTTAAAACAAAACAAGCTAAAAGAAGTCATTGCCGCTTCCAAAAACTACAAAAAGAGCCATCTGGCGAAAGTGGTTTCAGCAGGCTTGTATGAATTTACCTACGAAACAGAAAATCCTGGCGCAGCAGCGGAGTTTGATGTCGTGGAAGCTGCAAAGCGCGCGATCGAACGCGAAGCCACGATGACATCCGCTGAATTCAAGCGTGGTCTTGGCGGTCTGGCTACGATCGGAACAACTGCGCCCTTTATCGGATTGTTCGGAACAGTTGTCGGAATCATTAATGCATTTCGCGGCATGGCTATGACAGGATCCGGTGGTCTCGGTGCCGTATCCGCCGGGATCGCAGAGGCTCTGGTCACTACAGCATTTGGTCTGTTTGTGGCCATCCCTGCTGTTTGGATGTATAACTATTTCATGAACCGCATAGAGCGGTTCAATATTGAAATGGGCAATTCTTCCAACGAGCTGCTGGATTACTTCATCAAGCGGCGTGGGGGAGTCAATGCAAGTCGGGTCAGTTGACGTACCAGAAGTAAAATCTGATATAAACGTAACTCCGCTGGTTGACGTTGTTCTCGTTTTGTTGATTATCTTTATGGTTGTTACACCCATGCTGCAGAAAGGTGTGAACGTCATGCTTCCATTAACAACCAACCCGGATAAGAAACCGGATAACGAGAATCAATTGATTGTCTCGGTAAAATCCGATTCCACAATCTACATTGATACGAACTGGGTTCCCAAAACTGATTTTGTGACGCAGATGAAAGAAATGTATCAACGTAGCCCCGGAAAGGAGATCATGATCAAAGGGGACAGCCGCCTTCGCTACAAAGACATCAAGAAAGTCATGGACATGATCAATGAAGCCGGTTATGAAAATGTCGGTTTAATCACGGAAAGGGTTCCCGAAGCGTCTTAGAATTTGAGGTGAGACTATGGCAATGGCACTCGGGGGCAAAGGCTCCCTGCAGTCTGATATTAATGTTACACCGCTTGTCGATGTCGTTTTGGTGCTGCTGATCATCTTCATGGTCGTCACACCACTGCTGCAAATGGGTTACGACGTTAATGTTCCGCCAAAGGCTACGGCGGATACATCACAGGTTATTTCCAAGGAGCAGCTGGTGGTAACACAGGTAAACAAGGATAAAGTCTATCTGAACCGGGAACAGGTCGATATCAAGCAACTTCCTCTAAGGCTCAGTGACATTCTTAAACACCGGCGCGACAAAACAGTTTTCTATTCTGCTGACGACGAGTTGAACTACGGGCTTGTGATGGAAACCATGGATTTGATTCGGAATGCCGGAGCAGACAGGATTGGAATTATCACAGACAAGGTGACCGTTCCTTCGTAGATACGAACTACTTCTTGATTTTGGCCTCGCACTGTGTGAGGCCTTTTTCTTTTTAGCGCAGAGGAATGAGAACGCTGAGACTAGCTCCAATATTCTTTTCTTTACGTCCTCTGCGTTCTCTGCGGTGAATCTTTTTAGTCGAAGTAGAAACGCAAGCCACCGTAGGCTTTAAACACAGTCTGCGTATCGAGATCGTCATCTCGGAAGATGAAATCATCGCGGATGGCCACTGTGAAATCCACCGAGTGAGCAATAGGAATATCTAAACCCCACAGAATCTGCAACCCCAAACGTGTTTCTTCAAGATCCGGATTGTTTTTGGGAGGATTCACGTCTTGTTCCGTCTCTCTCTTCCGCCAATGGGCTGCTGCGCCACCACCCGCATACATTCCTATATCACCCCAGGATCCGATAAAAAGAACGTTTCCGCCGGCATGGATATCTCTCAAACTGTAAATCAGAACACCATTCTGCAGCTGCACTCTTTCAGCTTCATTCTGTTTCCAATAGCCAAAATCAGGTTCAATTGCCCAGTTATCGTCAAAGTGAAAACGAGCTCCTGCTGTGATGTACCAGGTTACGTCGATATTTTCTGGCCAGGCCAAACCACCGGCTACAGCCACGCTGTTTCTACCTTGACCGGCATACGCCGTGCCTGAGCCAAACAGAATACATCCAAGAACTATTGCAAGTAAGAATTTCTTCAAGGTAACCCCTCCTCGTAGCGGAATTTATCGAGATCAAGAATTGCTTGACCGACACTGCATTATACAACAAGCGTTGGGCGAGCGGGCAACGTACTATTTCTGGGTTTGAATACGCATTCCGTAGAAGGAACGCCTTACGAAAAAGACGGAGACCAGAAAGAACACACCAGCGAGAATGTGGGCAATATCAGGATTCATTTCGATTGCAAGCTCAACGGCCAGTAGCCCAAAAAGAGTTGTGAACTTGATGATTGGATTCATCGCTACGGAGGAAGTGTCTTTGAAAGGATCGCCAACAGTATCACCCACAACGGTGGCGGCATGAAGTGGAGTTCCTTTTTGATTTAATTCTACTTCAACCACCTTTTTCGCGTTGTCCCAAGCGCCACCGGCATTGGCCATAAAGATTGCCTGGTAAAGTCCAAAAAGAGCGATGGAGATGAGGTAACCGATAAAGAAAAAAGGTTCCAGACAGGCAAACGCCAGAGTTGCAAAAAGGACACATAAAAAGATATTGAACATTCCTTTTTGCGCATACTGGGTACAAATTTCAACTACGCGCTTGCTGTCTTCCACGGATGCTTTCTGAGCTTCGTTGTCCAGCTTGATGTTCTTCTTAATGAATTCGACAGCACGGTACGCGCCGGTGGCAACAGCTTGAGTTGCGGCTCCAGTAAACCAGTAGATCATTGCCCCACCGGTAACAAGACCCAGCAAAAATGGTGGATGAAGAAGTGAAAGCTGATCCAGCCCTTCGGTCAAACCACTGGTCAATATAACGATGATGGAAAATATTAAGGTTGTCGCGCCGACTACGGCAGTCCCGATCAATACTGGTTTGGCGGTCGCTTTGAACGTATTTCCTGCTCCGTCATTTGCTTCGAGATACTTCTTCGCACGTTCGAAGGCCGGTGTGAAGCCAAAATCCTTCTTGATTTCATCTTGAATTCCTGGCTGGGTTTCAATCACCGAAAGTTCGTAAACCGATTGTGCATTATCCGTGACCGGACCATAGGAATCGACTGCGATTGTGACCGGACCCATTCCTAGAAATCCGAAGGCAACCAGTCCAAAAGAAAAAATCGCAGGAGCCACCATCAAAACAGCAAGCCCCATCGTGCTAATGTAATAAGCAATCCCCATTAAAGTGACGATCGCAATACCCATCCAGTAAGCGCTAAAATTGCCTGCGATAAACCCTGACAAAATGTTGAGGGATGCGCCGCCCTCTCTGGAGGAGGTCACGATTTCTTTTACGTGAGCCGATTCAGTCGAAGTAAATACTTTTACAAGCTCCGGGATCAACGCTCCTGCAAGAGTGCCACAACTAATAATCATGGAAAGTTTCCACCAGAGAGTGCCGTCACCAAGGTTCGGGATCAAGTAATAAGACGCAAGAAAAGTCATTCCCATTGAAATAAACGAAGTGATCCAGACCAGTGAGGTAAGGGGAATTTCAAAATTGAACTCTTCCGAGTTCCCGTAGCGGGCTTTTGCCCACATTTGATTAATCCAGTAGGAAACTCCGCTGGTGATAATCATCAGAATTCGCATCACAAAAATCCAGACAAGAAGCTGTGCCTGTGTGGATGCATAGTCCGGTCCTGCGGTGGCTTCATTGACTGCCAGGATAATAAACGTGATTAAGGCCACTCCGGTGACACCGTAGGTTTCAAATCCATCTGCAGTTGGTCCGACTGAATCTCCTGCGTTATCTCCCACGCAATCCGCGATGACGCCTGGATTCCTAGCATCATCTTCTTTGATATTGAAAACAATCTTCATCAGATCGGAGCCGATATCCGCTATCTTTGTAAAGATTCCACCCGCTATTCGCAGAGCAGCGGCTCCGAGGGATTCGCCGATCGCGAAACCGATGAAACAGGGACCAGCGTAATCACCGGGAATGAACAGAAGAATGCCGAGCATGATGATTAATTCAACGGAAATCAGAAGCATGCCTACACTCATTCCAGCCTTTAACGGAATGTCGTAGGTTGGATAGGGACATCCACCGAGCGAAGCGAATGCTGCCCGCGAATTCGCGAAAGTATTGATGCGCATCCCGAACCATGCGACACAGTAACTGCCCGCGATTCCAACAAGACTGAAGACGAGAATGATGATCACTCGATCGAGAGGTAGATGTCGCAACCAGTAGAAATACACGAACATAATAAAACCGATCAATAACTCCAGTTTCAAGATGAATTTACCCTGTGTGATCAGATAGCTCTTGCAGGTTTCGTAGATCAACTCGGAAATCTCTTTCATGGATCGATGCACAGGTAAACCCTTCAGTTGCCGGTACATAATCATTCCAAACAGCATTCCAAAGACACAAACTGCCAGACCGACTAGCAGTAAATTGAATCCGGTTACCCCCTGAAACGTTTCCGCCTCAAGGTCTGGCAAAATGAGATCCGCTTCACTGGCCGATGAGTGGGCCGGCGCTAGAATAGCTACCGCGAAAAAGGTCAGTAAAATCCCGAGTCTACGTGTGTGCATATTTTCTCCCTATTTAAGAAGCCGATGATTCTATCATTAAGAGTTCAAAGTGTTCAAGGGGTTCAAGTTGTTCAAGGTCGTCGTCTTGACAAAGGGCTTTTTTTTAACTTAACTATGACAAGCAAAAGTTCCGAGTAATGAGCAATGAGTCATGAGTTGAGACGGTAAGCCGCCTCTAATTTGGTCTCATTGCTCATTACTCATTGCTCATTGCTTCTTACTGAGAGGAATCATGAAGACAAGATTCATGTTGTGTCTTTTAATCATTTTCTGCGTCCTCATTTCGATTTCCTGCAAAAAGCAAGAATCTGAAATAGTAATTGGTGAATACGGATCACTCACCGGAACGACTGCGACATTTGGAATTTCTACACGAAATGGCGTCGATCTGGCTATTGACGAAGTGAATCAATCGGGTGGATTGCTGGGTAAAAAGGTTCGTGTGATCGTGGAAGATGATCAGGGAAAACCTGAAGAGGCGCAAACGGTCGTGACGAAATTGATTAATAAGGACCGCGTCGTTGCGGTTCTCGGCGAAGTTGCCTCATCGCGTAGTCTTGCCGCTGCTCCCGTGTGCCAGAGTAATCGAATTCCGATGATCACTCCATCGTCGACGAATCCGAAAGTCACACAAATTGGAGATTTTATTTTCCGGGTCTGTTTCATCGATCCATTTCAGGGCTTTGTGATGGCCAAATTTGCGTCGCAGACCTTGAAAATGAAGAACGTTGCCATTCTCCGCGATATCAAAAATGATTATTCCGTGGGACTTGCGGATGTTTTTGTCGAGAATTTCAAAAAAATGGGCGGGAACATCGTTACGGATCAAAGTTATAGCGAAGGGGATACTGATTTCAGCGCTCAATTGACTTCTATTCAATCTGCCAATCCGGAAGCGATTTTTGTGCCAGGCTACTACACCGAAGCAGGCTTGATCGCGCGGCAGGCACGAAAGCTCGGATTCACAATTCCTCTGATGGGAGGAGATGGTTGGGACTCGCCGAAATTGTGGGAGATTGGAGGTGAAGCGCTCAACGATTGCTATTATTCAAATCATTATTCAGTTGATGATCCAAGCCCGGCGATCCAGAAGTTTGTGGCCGACTACAAGAAACGTTACAACCAGGTACCGGATGCCCTTGCGGCGCTTGGCTACGATGCAGCGCGCATTCTGTTCCACGCCTTACGAACTGCTGGAACAACGGAAGCCACCAAAGTCCGTGACGTCATTGCTCAGACCAAAGGTTTTGCGGGGGTGACCGGCAGCATTACGATTGATTCCAATCGAAACGCAGTCAAACCGGCCGTCGTTCTTCGTGTAAAAAATGGCAAGCTCGAATACGTTGAAACGGTCAAACCATAATACCGGCTTGAGCCTCTTGAAACACTTGAACGTTTTGAGCCTTCCCCATGGGTAGTTTCCTCCAACAGTTACTGAACGGAATCGTGCTGGGCAGCATGTATGCTCTGATTGCGCTCGGTTACACCATGGTTTACGGTGTATTGCGGCTGATCAATTTTGCCCATGGTGATGTCTACATGTTCGGAGCTTTCATGGGCTATTATCTCTCCCGGTACATTCGTGGCTCCGGAGAAGGATCATACCTGTACGCTTTATTCATTATGTTCGGATCCATGGTGCTTTCTGCTGCGCTGGGAATTTTCATTGAGCGATATGCTTACCGTCCTGGCCGCAGTGGGGCAAAACTGGCCCTGGCATTCTGGCTGGGAATTCTAGGCGCAGTCCTGGGCCGATTTGTATCAGCATCGATGATATCGATCCTTGTTGGCACTTTGATTGGCGGTCTAGTCGGCTATTTTCTTGAAAAATATTTCATCCGAACCATTCCACGCGCCTCGCGGCTTGCTCTCCTCATCCTGGCGATCGGCGTTTCTATGTTTTTGGAAAATGGCGGACAATTGGTTTTTGGAGCCGACCCAAAGTTTTTTCCACAGATCGTTTCTGCTAAGCAATTGAACATTGGCGGTCTGAGCTTAAACAATCAGCAAATCACTGTTTTTGTTATGGCAGTCATTTTGATGATCCTGTTAAATGCAATTGTCAACTACACAAAAACAGGGAAGGCAATGCGCGCCGCTGCATTTAATCTGGATGCGGCAAAACTGATGGGGATCAATACAGACCGAATCATAGCTGCTACATTTGCGCTGGGTTCCGCTCTGGCAGCGGCTGCCGGTATCCTGGTCTCTTTGAATTACCCCAAGATCGATCCGCTCATGGGCATCATGCCCGGTCTGAAAGCATTTGTTGCGGCCGTGCTCGGCGGGATCGGAAACATCCCTGGTGCAATGCTTGGCGGGTTCATTATCGGGATTGCGGAGGTCATGGTCGTCGGATATCTCGAATCCACTTATCGTGATGCGATTGCGTTCTCGATTTTGATTTTGATTTTGCTATTGAAACCCGCAGGCATCATGGGGAAGGGTTTGGTGGAAAAGGTATGAAGAAGTGGCTGCTGGTCCTTGGCGCAATTGTTCTTCTGATTGTCCTCCAACTCACCGTTGTGGACGGTCTTTTGCTTGGTGGCCCGATCCAACAGGGTCCATATATCCATCAGATTCTGATTCTGGTCGGGATCAACGTCATCTTATCGGTAAGTCTGAACCTCATTAATGGTTTCACGGGTCAATTTTCGATTGGTCATGCAGGTTTCTTCGCAGTGGGCGCCTATACGTCTGCTTTTATCATCAGCACGGTCGGCGATTCCGTTCGAAATGTTGTTTCGTTTCTACCCTCTACCGGTCAGGATGCAGTGCTTTTACTGGTGGGAATTCTGGCAGGAGCTCTGCTGGCTGGAGTTGCAGGATTGGCTGTGGGAATCCCTTCGTTGCGTTTAAGAGGTGATTACCTTGCCATCGTCACTCTCGGTTTCGGAGAAATCATCCGTGTGTTTATTCTGAATATCGATGCCATTGGCGGTTCGAGAGGTTTTACGGGCATTCCGCGCTTGAGTAACTTTTTCTGGGTGTATCTGTTTGTTGTCTTGACCGTAATGACCGTTCAAAATCTTATTTATTCAAGTTACGGTCGCGCATTCATTTCCATACGCGATGATGAAATCGCCGCTGAAGCGATGGGTGTGGACACAACGCGTTTTAAAGTTATGTCCTTTGTGATCAGCTCGATGTTTGGTGGAATTGCCGGAGGGCTTTTCGGGCATTTCACGATGTACCTGCATCCGAATACGTTCACCTTTATCAAGTCGTTTGAAATCATAATCATGATTGTGATTGGAGGTCTCGGAAGTATTGAGGGCTCGATTCTGGGAGCCGTTTTAATCACCGTGATCCTGGAAGTATTTCGCGGGTTTGGTCCTTACCGGCTTGTAATTTTTTCTATCACTTTGATTCTGATTATGATCTATCGTCCACAGGGCATTATGGGATCCAAAGCCTTATTCCTCAAACCGAAGCGCTTCACTGCAAGGTGAATGGATGCAGATTCTGGAAGTCGATAACTGCATAAAAAGTTTTGGCGGACTCGTAGCCGTAAAAGATCTAAACATGCTTATAAACCAGGGAGATCTGTACGGTTTAATTGGACCGAACGGCGCAGGCAAGACGACGATCTTCAACTTGATTACCGGAGTCTACAAGCCGGACCAGGGCACGATCAAGCTGGAAAGGAAGGAGATTCAGGGTGAGAAACCTTCTTCGATCGCGGCGCTTGGAATTTCGCGAACTTTCCAGAACATCAGGCTCTTTCAAAGCATGACCGTGCTGGAAAATGTAAAGCTGGCCCGGCATATGCGCCGCAGCCAGAAGTTAGTGGACGCCGTTTTGCGCACACGGTCCCTTCATACTGAAGAGGAGGAGATTGAGCATGATGCGCTGGAGCTATTAAAGATCTTCAAGCTGGATACGGTTGCCTTTGAGCTTGCGAATAATTTGCCTTATGGTTCTCAGCGTCGTCTCGAGATTGCCCGTGCGCTTGCCACCAAACCGAAACTCCTGTTGCTGGATGAACCGGCTGCCGGAATGAACCCTCAGGAAGCATCCGAGCTGATGCATCTCATCCGCTGGATCCGCGATCACTTCCACATTACTATCTTATTAGTAGAACACAACATGAAGGTTGTGATGGGCGTATGCGAAATAATTCAATGCATTGATTACGGGGAAACGATTGCAATCGGCGGACCGAAAGAGATCCAGGATAATCCGGCAGTAATCGAAGCTTATCTGGGGGGCGCCTGATGTTAACCCTCCAAAACATCTCCAGTGGATACGGAGCCATTGAGGCTTTAAAAGGGATCAATATTCACGTGGAAAAGGGAGAAATTGTAACTCTGATTGGCGCGAATGGCGCCGGCAAATCAACGACGCTCAGAACAATAACGGGGCTTGTTCAGGCTCGAAGCGGTAACATCCTGTTTGAAGGAAAGCGATTGAACGATGTTCCTACGCACAAACTTGTTGCACTGGGAATTTGCATGGTCCCGGAAGGAAGAGCGGTTTTTGCGAATCTCACCGTAATGGAAAATTTGGAGATGGGCGCGTATCTTCAACGAGATCGTGCAAAGAGCAAGGCATCTCTGGAGCGCGTATTTGGCCTTTTCCCGCGTCTGAATGAACGGAGAAAACAGTCCGCAGGCACTCTAAGCGGCGGTGAACAGCAAATGCTTGCGATTGGTCGCGCTCTCATGGCTTGTCCCCGACTTCTGCTTCTCGATGAACCTTCGCTCGGTCTGGCTCCTCTACTGGTTCATACGATTTTTGAAGCGATCGATTTGATCAACAAGGAAGGGACTACTATTTTGCTCGTTGAGCAAAATGCGAATGCTGCTTTGCGGCACTCGCATCGTGGCTATGTTCTGGAAACAGGCCAGATTGTCATGGATGGCCCTTCAGCACAGCTGGCTGCCGATCAACGAGTCAAAGAAGCCTATCTCGGAGAAAAGTAAGCAAAGTAGCGCAGGCGTCCCGCCTGCGGAGCTAAAATGCAATTTCTTGTATCGATCGCCTCCGTACTCAATCGCTGGACCTCCCGCTGGATACCCGGATCCTTTTCCATCGCTCTTCTGCTCACCTTGCTCACAATAGTCTTCGCAATGGCCGCAACGCCCCATTCACTTGCGCAATGCCTCGTGTTCTGGGGAGATGGTTTCTGGGAGCTTCTGACCTTCGGCATGCAAATGACTTTGATCATGGTGACAGGATACATTGTCGTGGTTTCTCCTCCTGTAAATGCGTTCTTTCATTGGTTCAGCCGCCTTCCAAGGAATCCTCACGCCGCAATTGCTTTGACCGCTCTTGGGTCCATGCTTCTTGCATGGATTAATTGGGGTCTCGGAATTCTCGGTTCTGCAGTGCTCGTGAAATACATGGCAAAACAGCACAGAGAAGTGGATTACCGGTTGCTTGTTGCAGTGGCATACTTTGGTCTCGGCTGCACCTGGCACGCGGGACTCTCTGCATCGGCGCCAATTTTGAGCGCCACTCCCGGGCATTTTATGGAAAAGCAGATCGGAGTCATTCCTCTGTCTCAAACCATCTTTCATCCCTTCAATCTCACGGCAACAGTTGTAGTCCTGGCAGCGATGACAACACTGGCTTTTCTCCTTCATCCTCGCAACATAGAAGACCGCCGGATGGTGGCAGATGAAGCTCTGGAGAATGTCGGAATCTTTACAGCTCCTACGCCTTCGGAGGAGAAGAGTGCTACAAATTTTCTCGATTACCGTTACGCCTTGAATCTGATCCTCGGTTCGATGGGAGTCTATTACCTGGTGAATTATTTTTTCACGCAGGGCTTCGAAAAAATCAGTATTAACACAGTAAATTTCGCTTTCCTGACAGCAGGAATTCTTCTTCACAAATCTCCCGCTTCTGTAATGAAAGCAGCAGCCGAATCGGCATATTTTATTTCAAACATTGTTCTGCAGTTTCCTTTTTATTCCGGAATGTACGGCATCATCAAAGGGAGCGGCCTATCCAACGTTATCGGAAACGCTTTCGTTCAGGTCGCAACTCCAAAGACTCTTCCCTTGATCGTGTACTGGTATTCCGGTGTCGTGAATTACTTTGTGCCTTCCGGCGGATCGAAATGGGCTGTGGAAGCGCCCTACATCGCTGAAGCTGCAAAAACGCTTGGCGTGGCATATGATCAGATCGTTGTTGCTTACGCCTGGGGAGACATGATGACGGACCTGTTGCAGCCATTTTGGGCAATACCACTGCTGGCTGCAGCAGGAATTGAATTCAAAGAAATCCTCGGCTATGAAATGATCGCGTTTCTGTTTTATGCTGTCATCGTTTCTCTGTTCTTCTTTTTCTTACCTTTTTATTAGGGTTTGAGGTTTTCATTTGATCGTTGAAGTCTGTTTTCAGGATGATGTCAGCGAAGTCATTCCTTCGAGCCGGTTGCGAAGTTACGCGCGGAAAGTGATGCAGTTGAAGCATCGCAATTTGACAAATGTCTTCGAAGTGGGAGTACTCGATAACGGTCGCTGGGCTCTTGTGAGACAGGCCGGACCCGGCAGGTGGATCTATCTTGCAGAAATGAACCACGCTGACTTGAATTTCATACAAAAATGCTCCGTTCTTTATGGCCTGACGGATGTTCTCGATTACCTGTACCGCAAAGAATCTCGCGGCGGGGCCATTCTGAACTGGGATGAGCAGATCCGGTGTTCCTTTGTGACGCAAAACAGATTGGTATTTTCAGTTCATCCGCCGAATCCGAGTGATGTCGACTTACTCATTCAAGGTTCGTACTGCGCCATTTCGAAATTCACGGCTCCAGAATTGATCGATAGCTTTACTCCGACGCCCGCAGCCGATTCATTTGCGTTGGCCGCAATCGCATTTCAGCTCTTTACCGGATGCCAGATTGTCGAGCAAGATTCTTCTCAGGAAATTGCGCACCGGATTCGTTCCTTTACTTTTCCATCGGTCCGGCAGCTTGCATCCTCGCTGCCTCCTGATCTTTCTGATTTGATTGAGGCAGCCTTGCGTTTTCCGGCTGCGCAACGTCCCACTTTCTCTCGTTGGAAGGAGACTCTGGCCAAACTAGGGGCCGAACGCTTGCATCAAGCTGGACCAGAAGAAGGATCTCTTCCATCTCGCGAGACGGCGCTTAAGATGCGATTAAAGAACGTACTAGGCGGAACTCAGATGCAATTCAACAAATTTGCGCAGCTGGGCGATGTTCCTATGACCGCAGCTCTCCTTACAGAAGTGGAAGACGGTCAGTACACTCTGAATCTTCCGGAATCCAGTCAAACCCTGCCCTCTTATTGCCAGATTTGTGGAAACGTGGGGAAACAAAACATGCGCTTCTGTCACGTTTGTGGCCAACCCCTTATTTGAAAAGAGATTCCAAGTAGCACTTTGCAACGATTCCCCTCCCTTATAAGGGGAGGGTTGTCCAATAAATGAAACCCTCTCCTAACCTCCCCCTTAATAAGGGGGAGGAACAACCATTCAATGATTCATTGCGTTCTCGCTGAGGCTGATATAGTATCTCTCTTCTTTATTCATGGAACTGTTACAACAATTCATCGACATCCTGCTGCATCTGGATAAACATCTTGCTGCCATCATTCAGCAATATGGTGTTTGGACTTATCTCATCCTTTTTTTGATTATTTTTTGTGAAACCGGGTTGGTGGTCACACCGATTTTGCCTGGCGATTCACTGCTGTTTGCAACCGGCGCGTTCGCGGCAAATGGAGCTCTTGATGTAACGACGGTGCTGATTCTGCTCACGATAGCAGCCATTGGGGGAGACACTGTGAATTATTGGATCGGCGCGTATATCGGACCAAAAGCCTTTCAATATGAGGATGCCCGATTCTTCAAGAAAAAGTATTTGATCCGCACGCATGAATTTTATGAGAAGCATGGCGGCAAAACCATCATCATTGCCCGCTTCATGCCGATCATCCGCACGTTCGCGCCCTTTGTAGCGGGAATCGGAAAAATGACGTATGGCAAATTCTTAAGCTATAACGTCATCGGTGGCATTCTCTGGATCGGCCTTTTTGTTCTTGGCGGATACTATTTTGGAAATATTCCGATTGTAAAAAGGAATTTTACGCTGGTAATTCTCGCCATTGTTTTCCTTTCCATCTTGCCGGGCGTTATTGAATTCATCCGCCACCGTAGAAAGTCAGAACCACAGATAAACAGATAGAACATTTTTTGAACAGAAGGACGCATAGAGAGCAAAGGGTTTAAATCTTAGTTTCCTTTGCGACCTTCTGTCAAAAATATCTGTGCTCATACAAACGTAAAAATACGCGCTTCACGCAACTTCCACCTGAATCTTTTCGATAAGTTCATAAGGAGACTGGAGGTGTCTTATGTTTAAATCCATCCGGCGTTCCGATACTGCTTCATCTTTAGGACTATCGCATGTTGCCGAAACCAAGGATAAACCGGGGTTAAAGGAGCTCAAAATAGTGCCCGCAGAGTCTGCGCGCGCAGAGGGAACACTCAAAGTTTCGACAAAAATCTTCCGAGGCTCTCGCCCATGATCCGGTTGCCTTAACGAGGAAATCCGATTTGCATGCAGAGCTCAAGTCGATAGGATTAATAAAGCACCATCGTTACGAAGTTCTTTCTAAAGAAGAAAAGGGAAAAGCAGTAACTGTTTTTGAAAGCACGACTCCTGATGGTAAGAAAGCTTTCTTGAAGCTGTTGGAAAAGGATATCGATGGAAAGCCGGCATTAGCAAGCCGCGGATATGGCAGCACCGAAACTCTCCTGGACGAACTTCACCGGCTGTCCACTAGTGATTTTGACGCAAAATTTGATCCTAAAGTTGCGGGCGTCGGCAAGGATCGCGTCATGGAAGATCTACTAAAGGAGGTAAGTGATCCAGACCATTACATAAATCAGGATAACAGGGATGTTTGTACCGTTACGAGTATCACGCATAGTCTGGCGGCTAAGAATCCCGCTGAATATGCTCGTATTACTGCGGATTTGGCTACCAGAGGTACATCACGGCTCGCCAATGGTGATTTCATCCGTCCTACGAATGATTCATGGAAGGATGATGGCAGCAACCGGTCGGTCGGGGAAAGACTCGTGCATTCAGGTCTTATGGACTATGCCAGACCGGGTGGGATATACGAGAACATTGATCCCGGGCTTGACGGAAAAAAAGGCACTGCGGACGATGGGACTGACAGATTTACCGTTACTGGTACAAGCGGATTGGTAGATGCGGAATCGCTCAAAATACTTAAGGGACTCCATGGCTATGAATTTGAAGTATACATGGATGGAGCAGGTGGCAAAAAGGATGTTCTTGATAAAATCAAGGAAGAGTTGGGGAGTAGCAGAGGACCTGTGTTGGCTGGTTTTGATTGGGGCGGAACCCACATGGTGAACATTACTAAAGTGGAAGGAGATCGAGTCTACTTCCGAAATCCATGGGGCGGATACGAAGCCGGTATCTTGCCGGGAGTTGGAGCCACAGGATCGAAGCATTTGGGTCCTGCAAGGCGAACGGATGACGGCTGGTCCGGTATTGAATCAATGAGTACAAAAGAATACATGAAGTCAGGGATTGGAATTATTATTCCGAAAGCTATGTCAGTGCCTGCCGGCCTTAGCGCTGCGGAGTAGTTTTGTTAAAGATTCGGTGCATCGCTTTAATATTCGTTCTCAATTGTTTCGTCTTTCAGCTTGCACAGGCCAAAGAGTCTCCAGGTCAAATTGTACTGGCGGCCGCAAACGCTGTTCAGCAGAAGGATTTCAAAACTTTTCAAAAATATGTTGATCCCCGTTTCTTCCAAAGTTTGTTCGAAATGCAAACTGGTGAAAGCGAAAATGCATCTCCATTGACAGAGAAGCAGAAAGTAGAAGCGCGCAAAAACTTTTACAGACAAGTGGAGGCTGATTTCTTAACGGGACGCGGACAGATGTATTTCAATTGCCAAAACCCGGTCATCCAGGAAGAGAGGATCGTAGCAGAGGATGCACAGGTAACCATTCAATGCTCGCGTGATAGCGAGTCCGTGATTCAAAAACTCGTCGTTAGAAAATCGGAAGGGAAGTGGAAGGTCGTTTTGCCTGACTACTGGCGAGATGCCATAGATCGCATCACACGGCTGCGAAAAAACAAGAAGTATGAAGAAGCGTTGCAGCAAAGCGTGGAGTTGGCATCAAAGTTTCCTAATTCAGGAAATATTAGAAACTTAACCTCAGATATTTATTTGAATGATCTCCAGGAACCGGAAAGGGCATTAGAATCTGCGCTTCGGACTAAACAGGAACTTCCACGACATCCAGGCGGCTACTACTGGGCCGCGAAAGCGTATGACCGGCTGGAGAAATATGAAGAATGCGTTACTGTGCTTGACCAGCTTGTTCAATTCGAAAACTGGTATGGATACTTTCGTGATCTGGCGAACTGTTACTACAAAAATGGACAGTATACCGAAGCTCTGGCGGCGCTCGGGAGAGTTGCTACCAGCAGTCCACAAGCATGGGAACAAATGGCCGGCTGGCAGGTCTGGTTGCAGGGTCAAATGGAGAAAAAAAAGATTTTTGGGCTTCACCAGAATGAGCTGAACAACCAGGTAAGATCAAAAGATTCACAGCAACTGGCGGTAGCACTGATCAAACTCGGTTCTCTGGAAGTACCTGAAACAATGCCTCTTCTCGATCAACTTGCACGCGACTTGACCTTAAGTCCCGCTTTAAACAAACTAAAAGCGGCGATCATCCTACACGCAGACTTCAAAAAGAAATGGGAAGCTCCTTCTTCTGGTTCGGAAGGTCAGAGGATTCCCGCTCAGGATGCGCTGCAGGCAATTTGGCAGAGATTCGAATCCATTCCGCAGGGTGTGCGTCCGCCGCCCCTTCTTTCCGGAAAATACATGATGGAATCCATGGTGGAGTATGCGAAAGCAAATCCTTCCTATGCAACCCCTTTATCAATCGAGTTCAATGAGGAAGGAGATGCGCTATCGTTTGGGATAGGGACGGTGCCGGTTGATGGGAAATTGATCCCATCGGATTCAGATCCTTACTTCATCAGCGCGCTTTTTGTGTCCGAAAAAATGCTTCACAACGCAACTGCTGATCTCCGGCCTGGATTGAAGAGTTACACGTTTACTCTCTACAAAATGGCAGGAAAAGATCTTGTAATTTCGAGCGATCATTGGGCTGATCGCGGTGAGTTCTTCTATCGAACCACAGCCGAGACTAAATACGTACGCATCGAATAACCCGAAAATCGTCTTTACCACTTTCCTTCGATCTTTTTAATCGCGTCTTCGGCACGGAACTTGATCAAGTTGTTTTTCTCTTTTTTCAATAGCTTTAAAGTTGGAATGGCCTCTCTAGCATCAGGACCAATCTCGCCGAGCGCCAGAATCGCTGCTTCACGAACCATGGTATCCGGGTCGTTGGTCAATTGGATGAGCGCGGATACAACTTGCTTTGCTGCGGAACGCATTTGCGACAAAGCCATGGCGACTGACCTCCGATCCAAAGCGTTCGGGTTTTTCAAAGCTTCAATCATCTTTGGGACCATTTCGGCGGCTTCTGGACCGATGGCTGCAAATACTTGCACAATCGAAGTGCGCCAGAAACCTTCGGTTTCCCCCTCCTTTAAATCCCAGAGCTGCAACATAGCAGGAATCGCAGCTTTTGCGGGTGGTCCGAGTTGTGCCAGCGCCTGTAGTGCCATCAGGCGCGCGGTCACATCATTTTTCTGTAATTCCTGGATGTAATGACTGAGAGGTTTTCCTTGAAACATTGACTCCTGAGCCGTAAGAGGAGTGGAAGAGCTCTCCGGTACCGCGTCCCACTCTTCAAATTGATTCCAACAGATTGTATCCGAGTCATTTACGTAAACTCTTTTCAATTTTTCTACAACCTGAAAATAGCTCCAACCGCCCGAACTGCTTGACGCGATCGTTTCGATCGGCTTTCCCTGCAAATCGTATAACCCCAACTTCTCATAATCGGCGAAGATCAATTTCAGGCCATCCGATGTAAACGAGAGAAAATGGCCGGAAACTGGCAAAACGGATAGAGTTTGGCCCTTGTCCAGATCATAAAATACGGTCCGGCCATCACCGCCTGTTGATGCGATCACATTTTGTTTTGGGTGAAACGCCAGTGACCAGATTTCGTTGTTATGTGCATTGTAACGATGTAACAATTTGCCTTCCCGGATCGAGTACACTTCAATTCGCCCATCAGCAAAGCCGATCGCAGACTGAGAAACCGCCGCATTGAAAGCAGAGGACTTGTATCCTGCGCTTTGTCCGACAGGAAGAACTACGCCAGCTCCTGTCATCATATCCAGACGCCCAATTCCAAGGATCTCCTTTTTTGATAGGACAAACACAACGTCGTTTGATCCGTTCATCCAGACCCAGGATAAACGAGACCACTCTTTGATTGGTTTTGTAGAAATGCTTTTGATTTTCTTATAGTCCGAAAAATTGTAGACCCGGGCGTTACCTCCTTCAAAGAGTACGAATTTGTCACCGTCTGGAGAGCCAATGATATTCCAGACATACAGATACGTGAGTAGCTCATAATTAGGGGCTTTCATAAATTCTTCATACACACCCACTTTATCGACAGATGCCCACACCAATCCGCCGGTTTTTGCGGAAGCGACGTAGGACTGGTGCCCTTCCGCAGAAACACATTTCCGCTGAACTTTAGCGCTAAGGTTGGATGAATGGAACCAAACCATGAGAACAGTCAAGGCGATAAATCGCAATGTTCTCATGGTTAACAGAATTATACCGGTTTTGGGACTGAAGGAATGAAGGAAGCGAAGATTTTCTTCGCTTCCTTCCGGAAAAGTGCGGCTATCGCAGAGTGCGAATATGAATATTGCCATTCACAGTTTCGAGCCAGATACTTTCTCCGCCACCGTTCAAAGTGTAAGTGGCGTGTACTTCTTTTGAATCCGGATTCTTGTCGTATGAATCAGGTTTGAAATCGGAAAGGATTTGATATTCATCCTCTTCCCATCTTCCCCGTATATCGATGAGAGCATCGATATTTGCTTTCGCATTGGCCGGCAGGTAAATAATGACATCTCCCCCGGAGGAAGAGAGCCTGCTGCGGCCTTTTCCACTCGGGCGAAGCTCGGCCTTCACATCTCCGCCAGCCGTACTAGCTTCAACGGAACCAGTCAGGTCTGATAAGTTAATATTTCCACCGGCCGTTTTGGCGCGGATCAACCCGCTTCCGCCTCGCAATTCAATGTCTCCTCCTGCCGTTTTTGCTGTGACGCTGCCTGTAACTTTACCGATTCGAATTTCTCCGCCTGCAGTCGAAACCGTCGCTTCGCCCCCAACATCTCCAACTTCGATATCTCCACCGGCAGTGCGCGCTACCAGTGTTTTTCCAACATTGCCTACTGCGATGTTTCCACCCGAAGTGGACATATCCACATCCCCGCTGCAATTCGTCATACGTATGTCTCCACCGGAAGTGCGCAGATTCGCTGTGCCTGTAACTTTACCGGCTATGACATCTCCACCGGAAGTGCTCAATTCTACTCTTCCCTGAACATCACCCAGCCGAATGTCTCCGCCGGAAGTGGATCCTTCTATCGTTCCACGGAAATTGCCTTGCAATTGAAGATCGCCGCCGGATGTATGCAGATCCGTGTTGTAATCAACCGGGATTTGAATCGTGAAACGCACATGATGCGAGCCCCATTCTGGACGAAAACTGACCCGCACGTTGTTGCCAATCTGACTCATCTTGAGATCCTGAAGTTCGTCCGGATCAATTCCTTCGGCTTTTACGAATACTTCTGATTTTTCCCAAGAACTAACCAGAATATCTCCGGCGCTGATTGAGACCTCCAGCGTTCCCCCTTTGCCAACCTGAAACGTTTGAGTCTTAGTTTCGCCGGCAATGTCGTGCTTATGTTTTTCTACTGCAAATACCGAGCATGAAACGATCAGCAGAATGATGGTGAAAATAAGTTTTGCTTTCATTGTTTTTGTGAAACCTCCTGAATCAACCATTTGGCCTTCAAACGGACATAATCTTCTTCATCCGTCTGGGCTTCTCTGAGAACCTTCACTACTTCCTGGTCCACCAAACGCTCTGTTTCAATGCTCTTTATGGCAGCAATTCTCATCGCTGCGTTCTTATCGTTTGCGAGCACATGCAAAAATGCTTGCTTGATCTCTTCGTCTGGCTCAAATTTCTCCAGCGCGGTCAACGCTTCGATCCGCACTCCCGGATTTTCGTCCTTCACCATTGCTTGAATTAACGCGCCCTTGATCGCCGCATCCGGCTTTCTCAGCTGTTTTGCGTTCAACGCATTCACCGCGTGCAATCGAATTCCGGGATTCTGTTCATTGACAAGCGCATATGTTAAAACTTCCTGAATTCGCGCGTCATTGATGCTCCCTTTATACGTCATTGGTTTAACAGCTTCGAAAGTAAATTCAACATTCCCGTCGCTTGCATCCGCGTCCTGGAATTTAACATTGGTGATCTGTGTTTCCCCAGGCAGGATCGATGGTTGTTGCGTTTTTACAATGGGTCCTGATGTAGGCGGGCTCTGTTTCGGCTGGATCGCTTTGTATCCGATGATAATTCCAAATGCGAGACTCGCCATTGTGGCGAACGATAACCGGAAAATTGGTAACCAGCCCTGCAACCGTCCTGTCCAGATATCCTTCCATGTCTTGCGCGAACGCTCCATTCTCAGCGCGGCCCGAAGCTCCAAGCGTGCCTCGTTCAGCAACTGTGCGGAGGGCTTTGGCACAGCCGCCGCATCCACTGTGGATTGCAGCTTTTCGAGCTGAGCCAGTTCTTCGGTACAGAGCTCGCATTGATCCAGATGCAGCTTCAATTGCTTTTGCTCCTCTCTTCCGAGATCTCCGTAAATCAGGAGTGGTAATTGTTCGCGATATTCTTTGTGATCCATATTAAAAAACCTCCCGCAACTGTCCCCGCAATCTTTCCGTCGCGGTAAACAGATACTTCTTCACAGTACCTTCTGCGCAATTCATCATTGTGGCTATTTCGCGCAACTTATAACCTTCGAAATGTCTGAGCGTAAACACCAGCTTTTGCTGAGGCGATAATGCGTGCATTGCCTGCTGAACCTGTTCCTTGATCTCTGTGTTTAGAGTATCGCTGTCGCTCGATGACTTGTCCGGCAACGTTTCAGCCAGGGGACGCATTCCCTCGGTTTCCTGATCAAGAGAAGCATATTCATAACGTTTTCGCCGTGAACGGTGCGTCAGGCAAACGTTGGTAACAATCCTGTGGAGCCAGGTCGAAAACTTGCTTTCCATCCGGAATTTCGGCAAAGCCCTGTAGACCCGGATGAAGACCTCCTGATAGATGTCCTTAGCATCTTCCTCATTATTCATAAGAGAAAGAGCCAGAGATAAAACCTGGCGGTCGTAGATCTGCACAAGTTGTTCAAATGCAAGCACATGCCCTCTCTGAGCCTGAATGATTAACTCGTTTTCCTCTTGCTCCGTCATCACCTTGGCCACTCCAATTAGACCAGTAGCGTCAAAAAAGGTTGTAAGCAGCGCGTCGACTGCTATGAGGCGATCGTGCGCAATCGGCTATGCTTGTAACTATAAGCAAAATAGAGCACAAGACCGACCAGCAGCCAGATCCCGAAACGGATCCAGGTGACCATAGGTAACTGGTACATCAGATAGAAGCAGGAGAGGATTCCAAGAATCGGAACAACGGGAACCCAGGGTGTTTTAAAAGCACGTGGCCGGTTGGGGTCTTTGTAACGCAGAATTATAATACCTGCACAAACAAGAATGAAAGCAAAAAGCGTCCCAATATTGGTAAGCTCCACTATCTCATTGATGTTTGCGACGGCTGAAATAGCGGCCACCACAACACCGGTCCAGATCGTTGTTACATGCGGCGTCTGGTATTTGGGATGCACTTTTCGGAAAACCGGAGGAAGCAATCCGTCGCGGGACATCGAAAAGAAGATTCGTGGTTGTCCGTATTGAAACACCAGTAAGACCGCGGACATCGCGATTACAGCGCCAAACGCCACAACGCCCGCTGAAACGTTGGACCCGACAGAATCAAAAGCTGCTGCAAGCGGATCCGCAACACCCAGTTGATTCCACGGGACCATCCCTGTAAGAACTACAGCAACTACGATATAGATTAACGTGCAGACCACCAGAGAACCGATGATGCCGATGGGCATGTCTTTGCCCGGGTTTTTACACTCCTCAGATGCCGTTGAAATGGCGTCAAAACCTATGTATGCAAAGAAAATCAAACTGGCTCCGACCCAAACCCCTTTCAATCCATTCGGCATGAAAGGAGTCCAGTTTTCGGGTTTGACATATTTCCATCCAGCGTAAATAAAGAAGAAAAGGATAACGAGCTTTATCCCTACCATGATGTTGTTGGTGCGAGCCGATTCTTTGACGCCGATTACCAGTAACCATGTGATCACACCGATAACGAAAACTGCGAGAAAGTTAAAGATGATCGGGATCCCTGCAATGGTTGGATGACTGGTCCATGCTTCATAAGCGAGGGCCAAGCTGGGATCGATCTGTCCGCCGGCAGTCAACACTGCCTTGGCAGCCTGCATGGCAGACCGGTAATCGACTGATAACCACGCAGGAATATGCAATCCCAAACCATCGCAAAGCTGGTGGAAATAGGCTGCCCATGCGATGGCAACAGCGACATTACCCACAGCGTATTCTATGATCAGGTCCCAGCCTATAATCCATGCAACGAGTTCCCCAAGCGTTGCGTAGGAATAGGTGTAAGCGCTTCCGGAAATCGGAACAAGTGAAGCAAACTCAGCGTAGCAAAACGCGCAGAACCCACAGGCAATTGCCGTGAGTACGAACGATAGAATGATGCCGGGCCCGGCTCCCAGGTGCGCAGACCCTCCCGCAACGGCGGTACCGATGACGGCAAAGATTCCTGTCCCTATAATTCCGCCAATGCCGAGAGCGATGAGATCAATCGGGCCGAGTGTGCGCTTTAACTGAACTCCCGAATCGGCATCCTTCAGGATTTGATCCAGATTCTTTGTTCGAAAGAATTGCTGCATACAAGCCCCTCCTTACCCGTCGAGCCACGAATCACTATAACAGAGAATCTACGGTGTAGGTAGGGGCTTGGCGACTTGGCGCTTTGGCGGTTCAATTACTCCATCAATTCAAGCACTTTTCGCGCGCGTCCTGCGCTTTTACTATCGGGAAATTTCCGGAGGAACTGTTGCAGAACTTGCTTTGCTTTTTCACGCTCATCCATTTCCAGATAGATTTGCGAAAACAGCAGCAGAACGTCTTCTGTTGAGTTTCCTTCTACATAAGTTTCCAGATAAACGCCCAGTGTGTGAAGAGCTTCCTGATTCTTCTGCTGATAATACTGTGAGAGAGCCAGCGAAAAATGCGCAGATTCTTTAGCGCTATCCGGGACCAGGGCCTGCAGAATTTTCAGAAATCGAGTTTCCGCTTCCGCATTCATATCACGAAAGAGATATTCTTCCGCTAGCGTTTGAACCGTGATCCAATCACTTGCATTCAAGCGCTCCCGGTTGATCAGATCTTGCATATGGGAAATGTCCGCAATGAGCTCATCGGTTTTGAGATATCCGCCGATCCGGTTGATTAAAATTCCGTTAGAATCGACCACAAGTAGAGTAGGGAGGGTTTCCACGCTGTATTTTGCAGCAAGTCGAGTTCCTTCCGAATTGTCGTCGATATCAATCCGGAGCATGACATAGTTTCCTGCAAACTGTACAAACTTGGAATCGGAATAGACTACGGCCTCCATTTTGTGGCACCACATACACCATTCAGCAAAACAATCGATAAAAACCGGTTTGCCTGTTTCCTTCGATTTAGAGAGCGCTTCTTGAAAGTCCGTGAGCCAGACGACCTGAGGAGTTGACGACTGCAAAAGCTGCTGTGTCCCGAGAAATACCAAGAAGAAAATCGCCGCTCCTTTCATGCTTCTATAATAAGACGAATGAGAGATTTCAACGCAAGATGGGTCGCTTATCAATTGCTCAGACGAATTGAGTCGAGACAATCGAATTCTACGATTCTGTTGCAAGAAGCTTTGGGGCAAGTTGCCGACCCAAAAGACCGGCATCTCATCACCGATCTTGTTTTAGGCACAATCCGCTGGCGCAAACGCTTGCTCTTTATCATCAGTCAATTCTCACGGCGACCGCTCCAACAGTTAGATAAAGAAGTGTTGTTGATCCTGCAAGTGGGCGTTTATCAGCTTCTTTACACAAATATTGCAGCTCATGCCGCCGTGAATGAAACGGTCAAGCTCTGCAAGATTGCGCGGCTGACGTCGGCATCTTCCTTTGTGAATGGTATTTTGCGCGGCGTGCAAGGAAGGATGACAACGTTGCCCGAACCCACAGAAAACGTTCTGGCGGTCAGGTGGTCCCATCCGGAGTGGTTGGTAAACCGGTGGGTACAACGCTTCGGAGAATCAGATGCGGTGGCTTTGATGCAGGTGAACAACCAGCCACCTCCAGTGTTTGTGCACGTAAATACTCTTCGTGTGCAGCCGGAGATTGTGAGCGAGCATCTTGCTTCAGAAGGTGTGTTGGTCGAGAGCACGATTTTTGGCTCTTCCGTATTTATGGTGCGCGAAGGATCAGCGCAAAACACAAAATCATTTCTGGAGGGCGAATTCTATATTCAAGATGCTGCTGTTCATCTGCTTGGTGAAGTAATGAGCCCTCAACCGGGCTACAGGGTTCTCGAACTTGCAGCCGCTCCGGGAGGAAAGACATTTCAATTGGCTTTTCGGATTGGAGAGAAGGGGGGAGTTGTGGCTGCTGATGCGCAGCTGCGGCGAATGAAGACATGGAAGCGAAATATGGACCGGATGAAAATTTCCAACGTTTATGGGGTTGTTGCCGATGCGCGAAATTTGCCGCTGACCGGATCCTTTGATCAGGTGGTCGTTGATGCTCCTTGTTCAACTCTGGGTATTATTCGCAGGCATCCGGAGATCAAATGGTGGCGGCAAGAGACTGATCTGCCGGGGCTGAAAACTTTACAATTGCAAATTCTAGATGCCTGTGCTAAATATGTGCGAAGTCAGGGTGAACTGGTCTATTCGGTTTGCAGTTTCGAATCCGAAGAAACAGAAGAGGTGAGGGATGCTTTTTTGACGGATCACACGGGGTTTAACATTCAGAAAGAGATGGTTTTGCTTCCTCATCGTGATCACACCGACGGTTTTTATATAGTGAAATTTAAGAGGTAGGGGCGACCCTCGTGGTCGCCCGCGCGGGCAGGGACAAACCCTGCCCCTACAGGTAGTCAGAGAATGACCGATTTTTTGAGGGTGCTTGCTGCATTCAGGCGCGATTTTGCGGATCGCATTTTCCATCATGAAATCATCGATGCGCGTCCACCGGTGTTCGGCGATTTTCCAGCATCCGTTCCTTCTAAATTAGTAGAAGCGCTCCAGCAGCGTTCGATTGCCAAACCCTACAGTCATCAAGCCGCTTCCTGGCGGAAACTATCGGATGGCAAGAACGTTGTTGTGGTCACTCCCACGGCGTCAGGAAAAACGCTTTGTTACAACGTTCCTGTTGTCCAGAAGATTTTGGAGGATCCCAACACGCGCGCTCTTTACCTTTTTCCTACGAAAGCTCTTTCGCAGGATCAACTGGCGGAACTTCAAAGCCTCTTGAACCATGCTGCCCCGGAGGCAAAAGCGTTTACTTTCGATGGGGACACTCCAGCCGATGCAAGACGGGCGATCCGCGCGCAGGGACATATCGTGATTACGAATCCGGACATGCTGCACTCCGGAATCTTGCCGCATCACGTTAAGTGGCAAAAGCTTTTTGAAAATTTGAAATTCATCGTTCTGGATGAACTGCATTCGTATCGTGGAGTCTTTGGAAGCCACGTTGCGAATGTGATGCGGCGGCTCAAACGGATTTGCCGTTTTTACGGAAGCGCTCCGCAATTCATTTGTTGTTCGGCAACGATTGCAAATCCGAAAGAACATGCGGAGCTGATTCTCGAATCGCCCGTGGAGCTCATCGATGAGAATGGCGCTCCTGTCGGTGAAAAGCACTTTTTTCTTTTAAACCCTCCTGTGGTAAATCCGGCTCTAGGCATCAGGCGTTCTTATGTGAAGGAGAGCCAGAGTGTGGCGAATTATCTGCTAAGCGCAGGACTTCATACAATCCTTTTTGCGCCAAGCCGTTTGATCATGGAAATTTTGTTGACCTACCTGCAGCAGGAACAGGAGAAGATGGTTTTGCAACGGGGAGAAATCCGCGGATATCGCGGGGGTTATCTTCCTTCGGTCCGCCGCGAGATTGAAGCAGGCCTTCGTTCAGGAGAGATCAAAGGCGTTGTTTCCACGAATGCTCTGGAACTCGGCATCGATATCGGCTCGCTGGACGCCAGCATCCTGGCCGGTTATCCGGGAACCATCAGCAGCTCGTGGCAGCAAGCAGGGCGTTCCGGCCGCCGGGATAAATCTTCCATGAGTGTGCTGGTCGCCACTTCCTCACCGGTCGACCAGTTTCTCGTTCACAACCCCGAATATTTCTTCGAAGCTTCTCCGGAACACGCGCGGATCAATCCCGATAATCTCCACATACTGGTGGACCATATCAAGTGTTCATCATTTGAAATGCCATTTCATAATGTGGAACGATTTGGCAAAGAGGATTTGACTGAAATCTTGACTTTTTTGCGCGAGGAAGGTTTCCTTCACGAGACCGGAGAGGCATACCACTGGATTCATGAAGCGTATCCCGCCAATGCGGTAAGTTTGCGCCGGATCACATCCGATAACTTCCTGGTGGTGGACACTTCGAAAGGAGATGAAATCATTGCTGAAGTTGATTTTACGAGCGGACTCACAACACTCCACGAAAAGGCGATTTACATGTGCGAGGGAGTTCCTTACTACGTGGATCAGCTGGATTTCGAAGGCCGAAAAGCTCTGGTTCGTCCGGTTCAGGCGGATTATTACACGGATGCCATTACTTACACGGACGTGAAAGTGCTCGATATTTTCGAGACACAGGAAAGCGCAGTTCACAGACCCTGTCATGGCGAAATTCAGGTCACAGAAGAGGTGGTGGGTTTCAAAAAGCTGAAATTGTTCACGCTCGAAAATGTCGGAGCAGGCGAGCTTTCGCTGCCGGAGCGGGAATGGCACACCACATCTTTCTGGTTCACACTGACGCGCGAGCTTCTGGACCAGGCGCCATTTGAATCGGAAGAAAAGATCGATGCTGTTCGCGGATTAGCGTACGGTCTGCGAAGCATGGCTGTCATCTATTTGATGTGCGACGTTCGGGATCTTGGAGTTGCCGTCATTGATACATTGCAGGACCGTAAAATCTATCAGCATCAATTGCGGCGCCGGCAGTCCGATGTTCCTGCGCGAGATGTTTTTCAACCAAACATCTATTTGTACGACAAGTATCCGGGCGGCATCGGTTTCAGCAAAACGCTGTACGACATCCACCCAACTCTTTTTCAATCGGTGGAATCGCTGGTGCAGCGTTGTGATTGCATCAACGGATGCCCGTCCTGCATCGGCGCCCCGTTGATTTATTCAAGACGCCCCAAGGAAGCCATTTTGTACATTTTGTCCCAATTGAACAGTGCGCGGATTTCCCCTCCTTATGAAGGAGGGGATTAAGGGGAGGTTGGAAGAATTAAGAAAAGACAACCCCCTCTTTTGTCTCTCCCTTTATAAGGGGGAGACAAGTGTCACGAAGCTTAGACGTTATGAATTTGCGTGAGCGATTAAATCAGATGCGGTCCGGCGACCGGATCCCATCCACTCCTGTGAATCGTTCTCCCTTACCTTATTTAACACCGCTGGAAAACAAGCAAGGACTGACTTACTACTGCGACAAAATCTTTATTGACTACCACGGACAGATCGACCTGAAACAATTTCCGGAAATTGCAGTCGATACGCTCCGGTTTCTTTCACAGGACCGCACACTTGCCGATTTTTCCATCCGGGATGTCCTTTTTCTTGATATCGAAACGACAGGCACGGCCGGCGGAACGGGTACGTACGCATTTCTTGTCGGATTTGGTTTTGTTGAAGAGGGTTATTTTCAAGTTCGCCAATTCTTTCTTCATGATCTTGCCCAGGAATCCGCATTTCTGAATGCCATTGAAGAATTCTCCGGGAAGTTTCGCTATCTCGTCACGTACAACGGAAAAACATTCGATTCCCAAATCTTGCGGAATCGCTATCTGATGCATCGCAAGGAAGATCCGCTCAAGGAAAAACCTCATGTGGATATGCTTTTTATTGCCCGCCGGTTGTGGAAGAAAAGATTCCGGGAATGCGATTTGATGAATCTGGAACGAAATCTCTTGAATTTCTACCGGCTCGATGACATTCCCGGCTATTTGATTCCTTCCGTCTACACGGACTACTTGCGTTTTGCGCGCGCAAACCTGATGCAAAAAGTGATTCATCACAACCAGTGGGACATTGTTTCTCTGGCCGTATTGACCGCGCGCGCTTCGCGATTGCAGCAGCAAGAAGATTTGACACCCGAAGAGCACTTTTCACTGAGCCTTTTGTTTGAGAAGCAAAAGGACCCGGCCAAAGCAGTTCAACATCAATTGCTGGCTCTCGCCGGGGAAACTCATTTTCGGCGAGCCATTCTGTTTTCTCTTGCGCGCAATCTTCGCCGCATGAAGGATCAAGAACGAATCCAGTGGCTCGTGGATCAAGCCGAAAATATCCCTATGGATGACCTGCTCTGCCGCCAAATCTGCATCCTTTGCGAGCATGACCTGAAGGATTTCACCCTCGCTCTCAAGTATGCCCAGCTCCAAATGCAGAAGCTGGAGAAATACCGCGGCCTGAGCAGTCGTTTTGCGATTCAATGGAACGATTGGGACCGTCGCCGCGCGCGCCTTCAACGCAAATGCGAAGTTAGTACCGCTCTTCGTACGGCTTCAGCTGCTGGACCCAATGGAAACCAGCGTCCTGCTTTGGGACCATAATGGCGAACCATTTGAGGGAGTGACCATCGAAATGCAAAAT
>JAKEFK010000359.1 GCA_022616075.1 bacterium | reverse complement strand
TTCGATATTCTGCGGTTCAATTGCATTATAATTCAAACCAAATGTCGACTGTTTTTCGAAAATTCTTTCACAAAAAACAAGAAGTTCAACGTCAGTAGTACGAGCTAAAAGTCTGATAACGTATTCTGGATCGCTTCTTCCAGAGTCGAAACGCCCAGTCTTACTTTGTCAAGGGCGGCGCGACGCAGGTCTTTCATTCCTTCACTGATCGCGATCTCTTTAATTTGATCGGCGGGCAAATCAGCAGCGATGGCTGCTTTAATTTTTCGCGTCACTTGCATAATTTCAAAGATTGCCATGCGGCCATAGAAGCCTGTATTTCCGCACGCTTCACAACCAGTTCCGCGATAGAGAGTGACCTCTTCCGCTTCGGCTTCCGTAAAACCCGCATCCACAAGCACGTTCTTATCGTAGTCGACTTCGGTTTTGCAACGCCCGCAAATCTTACGGAGGAGTCTTTGAGCAATTACCTGAAGCATGGAAGCAGAAATCAAATAGGGTTTCAACCCTAGATCAATTAAACGGCCGATCGCAGCAGGCGCGTCGTTTGTGTGAACCGTGCTCATGACAAGGTGGCCCGTGAGAGCGGCTTTGCAGCAAGTTTCGGCCGTATCTAGATCACGAATCTCCCCCACAAGGATGATGTCCGGATCCTGCCGCAAGAAGTATCTCAGCACGGTAGCAAAGGAGACACCGATCTGGTCGTTCACCTGTACCTGACAGATTCCGGGGAACATATATTCGACCGGTTCTTCAACCGTCATAATGTTGTTGGATGCTGAGTCCAGTGAATTTACAGCGGAGTAAAGTGTCGTGGTTTTTCCGCTGCCGGTTGGACCCGTGCAAAGGATCATTCCATACGGCTGATTGATTGCGCGCTTGAACATTTCAAGTTGTTGCCCATCAAAGCCGAGCTTTGTCATATCGATTTCTAAAGAAGCGCGGTCGAGGACCCGGAGCACTACCCGTTCACCAAAAACCGATGGCACTACCGAAACGCGATGATCAATGATTCTGCGTTTACCCATTCGTAGCTTTACGCGACCATCCTGCGGGCGCCGTCTTTCTGCAATGTCCATCCCCGCGATGATCTTGATGCGTGAAATCAACGCATTGCTGATCGAAATGGGAAAGCTGAAGGCCTTATGCAAAATACCATCCATCCGGTATCGAACAACAAGCTTGTTCTCCCACGGTTCGATGTGAATATCGCTTGCTCCAGTCTTAATTGCTTGACGTAAAATCATGTTCACAAGCTTGACCACCGGGGCGTCTTCAACATCCAGAGCGATCGCGGCAAGATTGGCATCGGAATCCGAGCTTACGATTTGCAACTCTTCTACAACACCCGTGACCAGAGACTCCAACTCTCCCATGTCAAAAGAAGTCTCTTCTTCAAGATCTCCAAACTCACCCTCTTCTCCTTCCATTTCGTCATCTTTGACAAAATTTCGGAAACTCAAATCGCGGCGGACCTCTATCGTTTTCTGGAAACGCTGAACCCCTTTCTCTTCCGAATAACCGTAAAGTTTTTTCCAACCTTCTCTCAACGATTTATTCGTTGTTATGAATGCTTGAATTCTCAGACTTGTAAGGAATGAAAGATCATCCAGCGCCGACATATTTGTCGGATCCAGCATCGCAACATCGAGCGTGGATCCATGCTTTCGCATCGGGCAAATGAAATAACGCTTTGCAACGTGAAAAGGAATCGACTTCTTCAGCTCTTCACTCACTTCGAATTCTTTGATTTCTTCAATTCGAAGCTGACTGCTCAGGCAACCGACGATTGCTTCTTCTGTGCAAAAACCCAACTGAATTAGAACACTCCCAAGAAACTGCTTTTTCTTATCACGCGTGGATTGTTGAATGACCAACGCCTCTTTCAGTTGTTCTTCTGTGATCACATGGTTTGAAACAAGCATTTCTCCCAGCAAGTTTCGCTGTCCCCGCACCGCGCTGCGCCGGGTGGCGGGCAAATGTGAACCGACAGTGACAGGTCCCGAGTCAACAATTTTTCCAGAATTGTTGCCGCTTTCCTGTTGCACTACATCCACAGCCATCAAAGCAGCAACGGAACGGTATACCGTGAGCTTTTCCATTCCAGAGGACTTGATCAAATCTTTCAAGCTTGACTGCTTGTTCAACAAAGCCAGCACACTTTTTTCTTCCGTTAGAAGCGTAACCCTTCGAGTTTTTTCCAGATAGTCTGGAGTGAGCCTCAATGAACCTTGCAGATCCCCCAGTGGCCGCAGAAGTAGAACAATGTTGGAGATTCTTCTCATTCCTTGAAGAATGATTTCCGGCGTATAGAGTTGATCGAAATAAATTTCAGCGTCCAGTTCCTCCAGATCCTCCAGCTCGTACTCGCCATCTTCCCAATCCACTAGAGAAAAAATGATGTCTCTTGTTTGAGACACGAGTGTATTGTTCAACACAGGTTCCTTGATTGCAGACATTCCAACCAGCACCTGGCCTAAGCGTTTATTGAGATCTTTGATTTGACCAAGGGCGATTTCAAGGTCCCAGGAGCTCACCAGATTCCGCTTTAACAAAATCTGGCCAAGCTTCTCGTTGTCCTGATTGGACTGTGCCCGGAGAATAGCGCCCTCGCGCATGAGAATCTCCTTCTCTATCTGTTTTTTTCTAAGATGGATTTTGCCAGTGCGTTTCGAGCGGTGCCAATCTACAAGAAGCTCAAGAACGTTTTTGTCACTTAAGAGTTCTGACATGGATTGCTGTTCAATATGTTGGAGGAGTTATTGCATTTCTTAATATAGCACATGGTCCTTTTCCGGCAAGTAGTCACGCATGTGTCACGACAGCCGGTAAAGAGAAATTATACAGGAGCTTTTTTGACAAATGGATATTCCGGCTGTATCTTACGAAAAAGTGATCATAAGGAAAGTAATTCGGCGCATCCCCCTTCCCCCTCGAGGAAAGATCATTCCCAAAATCCTTTTTTTTTCAGCGATTTTCGTTTTTGCGACTAGCTTTTTTTTCGTGCTTAGGACCTACCGGGACTGTTCGTCTATCGTCGAAAATCATCTGAAGAGCCAGCGATGGGCGCTCCCCTCCACTATTTACGCGGATGCCCCCTTTCTTTATCAGGGTATGCCGATGCGGAGCGCACGACTTGTGGAATATCTCGAGAGACTGAACTATCAGGCGCGAAGCAATTCCGAAGTTGGAGTCGGTGAATACAATCATAAAAAGGATGAAATCACATTCCGAAAACATTCCCTGTACGACGACGGGAAGGCAGAACCTGCAGTTTTAATCCATTTCGGGCGCGCTGCTGTCGAGCGCATTGAGAATTTAGATGCTAAGGAAGAGCTTCCGGCTTATGAACTCGAGCCGATTCCGATCAGCAATCT
Organism: bacterium; assembly: GCA_022616075.1. NCBI lineage: Bacteria > bacterium. The sequence continues at coordinate 7,454 of JAKEFK010000359.1, read as the reverse complement.
TTTTGGTGAGGAGTGGGAAAAGCGGACGCTCGTAAAATATGCCGATCTACCGAAACACTTGACGCAAGCTGTTCTGGCAATCGAAGACAGGCGTTTTTTCAGCCATGGAGGTGTCGATTTAAAGGCTGTTCTTCGTGCAATCTGGAACGACCTGACAAACAGAAAGCAATTGCAGGGAGGAAGCACCATAACCCAGCAGCTTGTCAAAAACTTTTATTTGACACCGGAGCGCTCGATACGCCGAAAGGCCAATGAAGCGATCATGGCCTGGATTATGGAAAGAAGATTAAAGAAAGAGGAAATCTTCGAGCTGTACCTGAACGAAATCTACCTTGGCCAGCGCGGTTCCATGAGTATCAATGGAGTAGGGGAGGCAAGTCGTTTATTCTTTCGTAAGGATGTTCAATACATTAGCGTGACGGAATCTGCTCTTCTTGCGGGGATGATTCAGGCGCCGAATATTTACAATCCCTATCGACATCCCAAGGATTCAAAGTCCCGGCGCGATACTGTTTTGCGCGCGATGAAAGAGACGGGCGCCATTACGGCAGCCGAGTATTCTCAATATATTCAAGCGCCGGTCGTGGTGCACTCTTTTGACTCGAGAATTAATCTAGCGCCCTACTTCGGCAGCATTGTGAAATCGCAGCTGCTCGAAAAATACGATCAGGAACAGATTTACACCAGGAATCTTCGAGTTTTCACAACGCTGGATCTGGAGATGCAGCAGGCGGCGGAAGAGGCGATTCGAGCAGGGTTAGAACAGATCGACAAAATCCGTTTCCCGAAAACAAAAAAGAAAGCGGAAGCATGTTTGATTGCGATCGAACCTCAAACAGGTTTTGTTCGAGCTCTTGTCGGAGGGCGAAGTTTCTCTCAGAGTCAATTCGACCGTGTGAAACAGGCGAAACGCCAGCCGGGAAGCATCTTTAAACCGGTTGTGTATGCAACGGCGTTTGAACAGTACTTCGCCAATCAGCAACGAATCTTCACGCCGGCCACGTTGATTGCTGATGAGCCCTGGACGTTTCATTTTCAGAATCAAGTGTGGCAACCCAAAAACTATGATGGGCAGTATCATGGCACCGTCACATTGCGGAATGCGCTCGCTAATTCGATGAATGTTGCTACGGCGAAACTCGCGGTGGAAGTGGGGTTGAAGGATGTTTCGCTGCTGGCGCAAAGGCTTGGCTTTGGAAATGTCAAACCCTATCCGTCTCTTTCGCTGGGGGCTTTCGAAGTCTCACCCTGGCAGGTTGCCACTGCGTACACCGTGTTTGCGAATGGCGGAGTGAAAACGGAAATCCGCGCTTTGAAGAAAGTTGCAGACGCCGGCGGAACAACATTGGAAAGAAGCCAGATTGAGGTGAAAAAGGTTTTGCGTCCGCAGACCGCTTACATCATTACGGACATGCTTACGAGTGTGTTAACGCAGGGCACAGGAAGCGCGGTGAGGCAATGGGGTTTTGTGCGCCCCGCGGCCGGCAAAACGGGAACCACAGATGAATACAGAGATGCATGGTTTGTTGGATACACGCCGAATTTACTTTGCGTTGTCTGGACAGGTTATGATGACAATACTCCGATTCGAATGACCGGCGCGCAGGCTGCCTTGCCGGTGTGGGTTCGTTTTATGAAGAAGGCCACGGAAAGTTTACCTGCGGAAGAATTCAGCAGTCCGCATGGAGTCGTAGTTCGAATGATTGATCCGGCTACCGGTGGCCTCGCCACTGAAGATTGCCCCACATCGCGACCGGAGATCTTTATCGATGGTACGGAACCGGAGGCTTGTTCTGAGCACGGTGGGAACTGGTGGAATATATTTGGATAGTATGAAAGCAAGAATCTTCATCGCATTGTTGGTTTTATTCACAATTGTTTCGTGTGCAAAGAAAAGACAGACTGATATTGAACCACCTTCTGAACCGGAGACGCCTCCTGTTTCAGAGCCGGAAGTGACAACTCCACCCCCCGTTCAACCGCCACCCGAGGTAAAACCGCCCAGGAAAACTCTGCCGCCGCCCACTCCTAAAAAAAAGGCAACGTCGCCCGGTGATGCTTCAGCGCTGAAACTGGTTGAGAGCGGCGTAAAAAAAATGAATTCAGGAGATCTGGAAGAAGCGGAACAATTCTTTGAGCAAGCTTTGAGAGTCAGCCCTAATAATGGACGTCCTTATTACTATCTCGGCGTTCTGTCGGCCAAGCAAAAAAATTACGAACGTGCCTCGGGCTTTCTTGCTCAAGCGGAGGTGCATCTGCATGGCGATCCCTTCTGGATGTCTCAGGTTTTGTTGCAGGAGGGACTGATTCTAAAAGCTCAAAATCAAAAAGGTGAAGCGATTCAAAAATTTCGCCAGGCCGTCTCGCTGGATCCTTCGAATACATGGGCCAAGGCGGAACTGGATTCGCTAAATAAGAAGTAGTTGCAGAGCATTTGCTTTTCTTGCGCTACCTTCAATCCTTGTGTAGGACTTTCTAAATGGCATGGCGTTGCGAGTTGTGTGGCAAATGCTCTGCCACTACACTCTACCGCCGTGCCAGGTAAGGTTTCGGATTCACCGGCTGTTCGTTGATTCTCACTTCGTAATGCAGATGCGGTCCTGTGCTCATTCCTGTGTTGCCCATGAGTCCGATTTTTTGACCGCGTACTACTTCTTGACCAGGTTTAACGTAAATCTTTGAAAGGTGACCGAACAACGTTGTGATACCGTTTTCATGCTCGATTTGAACCGTCAACCCAAAACTCCCGAAATAACCGGCTATCGCGATGATTCCCTGGGCTGTGGCAATTACAGGAGTACCGTAATTACCGGAGATGTCAATCCCCTGATGAAAATCAGGCAAATTGGTAAATGGGTTCATTCGCGATCCAAACGAAGAGGAAAGGAATCCGTCTGTCGGTATTAAGGAAGGAGTGCTAAACGGTTTTTCTGTCTGAATGTAGCTCTGCAAAACCTTAAGGCTTTGCTCCAGCGTTTCGGCTCTTTGTTCCAGCATCGCCAACTGTCCGGGATCCGGCGCTTGTCCCCATGTGGCGCCGCCCATTCCAATCGTGGGGGGGAGTTGCTGTTTCCTTGCAAGAGTGGGCATGCCGGAAACTGCTTTCAGTCGCGCAGATAAGCGAGTGAGCGCAGAAATTTTCCGGTTTAGCTTTTGTGCCAGAAATTCTGACTTCTTTAAACTGGCCCTCAACTCAGCATTTTCTTTGCGAACTGCTTCCGCTTGCCTTTGAGTTCTCAGATACTGCAGAATCGTTCCAACGCCGATTGCAGCGAAGATCGCAAGAACGATGAATGCATAAAATAATGTGACCGATGATATTTTGAACTTGCGAAGCGACGCATTTGCGTTCGGAACGACAAGAATGGTAAAGCGTGAGTCGCCCATCTTATCGTATCCTCCGTTGTGGTTTTCCTTTGTCCTTCCCCCTCGTCGCTGGCTCGATGAGCCGCCGAAATCCTATCATGTGCTTTTTGCTATGTCAATCCCGCCACTACAAACACCCTACACCTTTTGTAGAAGCGCGATGATTTCGAAATGATAGGTTTGGGGGAACAAGTCGAGCATGGTCATTTTTGAGATTGTGTAGAACTGCTTCAACTTTTTCACATCTCTAGCGAAGGTGCTGCAGTCGCAAGAAACGTAAGTAATCCAATCCGGTTTCTTATCTACTAGCTGTCTCACTACATTTTGATGTAATCCCGGCCGCGGCGGATCAACGATGACGGCATCCAGTTCCTGTGGAAACTTGAGATTTTCAACTCTTGCGCAAATCCAGTCAACATTTTTCAATCCAGGATGTGTTTTTGCGTGAGCGATGGCGGGCGGGTTCTCCTCACATGCAATCATTTTTTGGAACCTTCCGGCGAGGGGCGCTGTAAAGAATCCAGCTCCGCAATATAATTCAAGAGCTTTTTTGAGAACCGGGCCTTCGTAATGCGATTCTACTTCCTGGATCATCGCACGCCACATTCCGGGATTCACCTGTAGAAAAACTTGCGGATTCATCGGATAGCGATTTCCACGAAACGAGATCGAAAGTTCCTGATTTTCTAAAGAAGAGAATTGTTTTATGGCAGGTGTAAAAAACGCGGCCCGTTGTTGTTGATCGTTTTCATAACACTCAATTTCTCTGAGTCCTGGAACCGGCTGCGAGCAGACTTTTGCGCGAAGCGTCTTTAGCAAATTGTTAAGACCGGGAGTCAAACAGATACATTCGTGGACGTCGATCACGCGATTCGAGTTGGCTTCAAAGAATCCCAACCGTTTTTGGGAAGCATCGTATTTCAGTTGAGCCCTATGGCGATAACCAAAAGGTTTGCCGGTGAAGACTTGAATTTCCGGAAACTTCAAATCACTACGCCGAAGAGTCTCTTGCAGGATTTCGAGTTTTAGCTGAACTTGCTTTTCATATTGAGCATGACTCAGCTGACAACCACCGCACACGCCGAAATAGCTGCATTCCGGTGTGACACGATCAGGACTTGGCTCAACAATTTCAATGGCTACAGCTTCCTGATAGTCATTATGCTGCTTTGTTATACGGACCCGAACTTTTTCGCCAGGCAAAGTGAACGGAACAAAGGTTACTTTTTCTAAATCGCGCGAAAGACCTTTCCCGCCAAAAACAAGCTTTTCAATTTTGATAACCTTCTCATCCATTTAACTAACCGCCAAGTCGCCAATACGCCAAGTATAAAACATCTTAATTTTTCTTGGCGCTTTGGCGTCTTGGCGGTTCAAAATTAACGGCGGCTTTTGACGATCAGATCAGCGAGCAGGCCAAGAATTCCAGTTTGAACGCCCGCGAACAGGAAGATGGCGGCGGCGGTGGTGATGTTTTCGAATCTGTAGATTTCGTATCCTGCCAGAATCGCGCCGGCAAGCAGCAAGAAGAGTGCGACCGGCGCGAACACGCGCAGCGGATCAAAATACATGATCGTTCGGATCACAAGCAAAAAGAAATTGTAAGTATCTCTGATGGGCCGAATTTTCGAACGCCCCGTGCGTTTGTAATAATCCACGGGCACGTACCGGACTGCATATCCGTTGCAGAGCAAGGCAAGTGTGATCGTGGTTGTCAATGAAAAACCGGAAGGAAAAAGGTTCAAAAATCGCTGAAAGGCTGTCTTTCGGAAAACGCGAAATCCCGAATTCAAATCCGGTATGCGCGTCTGCGCCATGAAGTTTGCAACTTTGGACAGAACCCATTTTGCCGGTTTGCGAACAGCTGGAATGTTCACATCTTCCCCCGTTCTCGATCCGACAATCATTTCATAATGATCCATGTTCTCCAGTAGTTTCGGGATTTGAGCAATCGGGTATGTTCCATCTGCATCTGTGATGAGAATCCAGGGATATTGCGCTGAAAGAACTCCCGTTTTTATGGCCGCTCCGTATCCACGATTTTCCGGATGCCGGATCACGTGCACGTCTTTGTTCTGGAGAACATTTGCCGTCTGATCCGTCGATCCATCATCAACAACAATGATTTCAAAATCGATTTTCTGAGCACTGCAGACTTCGGAAATCTGTTGAACAACTTCAACGATCGCCAGCGCTTCATTGTACGCTGGAATTACGATCGAAATTGCCGCGCTTTCTGTCGATGTCATCGTTTCAGTCATAAACGGAACATTATAGCTCAGTCGCACACAAGAATTCACCGCCGAGGACGCAGAGACCGCTGAGAAAAAACTAATTTTTACTCTGCGTTCTCGGCGATCTCTGCGGTGAAAAAAGGTTGTCTGCTACTATGATATCCTTACGCAAATGGAAATCTCCGTCGGAATTTCGGGCGCAAGTGGCGCGGCCTACGCTGTGAAATTTCTCCAGGTCCTGAACTCAATGGATGAGGTGAAAAAGATCCATCTCGTCATTTCCGGGAACGGTTTCATTCTGTTAAAGCAGGAGATGTCCCTCTCACTGTCCTCCAAGAACTTTAAGGTGCATCAGCTAATTGGACAGAAGTCGGAGAAGATTCGGTATTACGACATCGTGAATTTTTACTCTCCGATTGCGAGCGGAAGTTATCCAACCGATGGAATGGTGATTATTCCCTGCAGTACAGGGACTCTTGGAGCGATTGCAGCCGGGACTTCCTCGAACTTGATGCATCGTGGCGCTGAAGTTGTATTAAAGGAGCGGAAGAAGCTTGTGCTTGTGATGCGGGAGACACCATTGTCCGAAATCCATCTGGAGAATTGTCTTCGAATCACACGCGCAGGAGGTGTAATCCTTCCCGCCTCTCCTGGTTTTTATCATCGTCCCCTGGAAATCAGCGACCTGATCGATTTCATCGTTGCCCGGGTTCTGGATCAGTTCCATCTTGCTCATAGTGTGAGTAAGCGCTGGGGAAGATAGGGACATGTTCGGAAAAGTTGCTTTGGTTCTGCGGATGATCAAAGTCGAGCATTCCGTTTTTGCCTTGCCCTTTGCAATCATTAGCGCACTCGTTGCTGCCAACGGTCTTCCTTCCTGGAGAATTCTTTTCTGGATTTTGGTCGCGATGGTTTCCGCCCGCTCCTGCGCCATGGCTTTTAACCGTTTGGCCGATTACAAATTTGACCGCTTGAATCCGCGCACAAAAAATTGGGCATTACCCTCCGGACTTCTCTCCACTCGATTCGTTTTTTTCTTCATTGTCGTTTGTTCAAGTTTTTTTGTTTTAGCGGCGTTCCAGTTGAACCATCTGGCTTTTCTGTTGTCCCCTCTTGCTCTGGCAATTATTTTCTTCTACTCCTTTACCAAACGATTCACGGCGCTCAGTCACTGGTTCATCGGGTTGGCCCTTGGAGTTGCTCCGGCCGGCGCTTGGGTAGCTGTGCGAGGAAGTCTGGATTTCCTGCCTATCTGGCTGAGTTTGGCGATACTTTTCTGGACAGCCGGTTTCGATCTGATTTATTCGTGCCAGGATGCAGAGTTTGATCGCAACCATAAACTCCATTCCATCCCATCAAGGTTCGGAATCAAAACTGCGCTGAATGTTTCCAGATTCTGTCATTGCCTGACGGTGATGTTTCTTGCAATTTTCGGATACAAAGCCGGACTCGGCTTGTGGTATTACGGGGGGGTTACGATCGTGGCCGGCCTTCTGCTCTATGAGCATACGCTGGTTTCTTCTGATGATCTGACCCGGGTGAACGAAGCCTTCTTTACAATGAACGGCCTGATCAGCGTCCTGTTGCTGATTTTTTGTTCCCTGGATTTATACTTGTAGGGGATACCTTTTTATATATAATCTCATCTCTTATGCTTACACAAAGCTACACGGGAAGTTCCAAACTGGCCGATATTGCCACAAAAGTCCATCAGGGTCTGCGTCTCGACCGTGAGGATGGAATTCGCCTCTACGAATCCAATGATTTATTGATGATCGGCCGGCTTGGGAATTTTGTCCGCGAGAAACTTCATGGCAAGAACGCTTATTTCAACGTAAACCGGCACATTGAGCC
>JAKEFK010000358.1 GCA_022616075.1 bacterium | reverse complement strand
TTACGCGCTCCTTCTCAATCTTGCGTGGAGCCGGAATTTTCGTATGAATCGGTGCTTTTTTGGGCGCCGGCGATTTTTTCTTATTCTCCGTTAACGATTGTTCCGGCCCATGAATGGGAAGGCGTGTATAAAACCATGCGCTCCCTAAAGCAACACCAGCCATGACGGTTGCGATTACGATGACGCGCCAGAACCATGGAATTGATCTCTTTGGTGGAACCGGTGATATTTGGGCTAAGACATTACTCCGGATTTTCTGATAAACGAATGCGTTGTCTGTGCCGTCTTTTAGTTTTCGAAGTTGCGCCTGACTCTCTTTCATTTCAGCTGTGAAAGACCGGCAGGTTTCGCAAGTCCGGGAATGTGCTTCCAACAGTGCACTCTGATCAGCGGGTAGGTCCCCTTCAATCCATAATGCGATTTGTTCTTGATAAGAAATGCAGTTCATCTTCGCCTCCCGAGAAACCGGTTGCGGAAATCCTTGAGTTTGATGCGGGCCCGGCTGATCTGGGATCGAACCGTCGTTTCTGTTGAACCAAGAATTTCAGCAACTTCCTTTGTAGAGAGTCCTTCCACATCCCGCAAAACGATTGCGGCGCGTTCTTTTTCCGGCAGCGTCTGTAACGCCTGAGAAATCATCTTCACTTCTTCATCCAGATCGAGTGTATTGAAAACCGCTGATGTGTCTTCCATTTCGGGTAACTCTGTCGTCTTGCGGCGCTTTCTGGCGATATCGTGACAAACGTTCACAGTGACCCTATAGAGCCACGGTGATAACTCGCGCGCCGGATCCAGCTTGTTGATGTATTTGAACAGTCTTAAGAAAACATCCTGGGCTGCGTCCTGGGCGTCTTGCAGATTTCCCAGGATTCGGAGGGCGGTACGAAACACGCGCCGCTGATGCAGAATCATGATCTGATCAAAACTTTCCAGGTCTCCAGCTCGTGCGCGCAAAATCAATTCAGAATTTTCTGCTTCGGGCGACTCAATCACAACGGCTCCTGTATGCATAGACTCTCCATCGGCCCACTTGGATTTCGGATCTCTCTTCTATACATACTGCGGGAGTGCCGGAAGCGTTGATTTCAGGGGATAGGTTTCAGGCGGTTGTACTTTTTCAATACTTCTTTTAATCGCTCATGAGGAAGCTCAATCACTTTGTGATCATCGATACCAGTCATTGTTTTTGCAGCGATGAGTGCGTTAACGATTGCTTCTTCTGTTGCCTGGACGGTCGCTTCAAACAGACGATCCATTTTTTGGTTAGGCAGCATTTGCAGGACAGCTATGTCTTTTGGCTGACCGGCTTGCGGGTTGGCTACTGAGAAGGCGATGAAAATATCCCCCGATCCATTTCCCGAAATCGAGCCGGTCCGCGCAATTCCCAATGGGATTCTTCGAGCAATCCGCTTTAACTGATGTGGAAGCAATGGCGCGTCTGTGCCAGCAACAACGATGATCGAACCTGTATCGCGGCTGAAAATAGTTCCTTCCCGAATCTCTTGACCGACCGGAACGCCGGCAATTCTCAGTAACCTTCTCGATCCAAAGTTTGCCTGCACCAGAACGCCTACCGTATATGCTCCGAATTCATCAGAAAGTTTGCGGGAAGATGTGCCTATACCACCTTTAAACTCGTAGCAGATCATTCCTGTTCCTCCACCCACATTACCTTCCTCCACAGGACCCGGTTTTGCATTGGATATAGCTTGCAATGTGTGTTCCGGTTTAACATGAAAACCATTGATGTCATTTAACCAGCCGTCCCATGTCTCTGCAACCACAGGGAGGCCCCATGGTTGTTGCGCTCCGCCGGATTTTACCAACCACTGTATGACAGCATCCCGAACAACTCCTACGCTATGAGTGTTGGTGATCAGAACCGGACCTTCAAGAATTCCTGATTCCTCAACCCAGGTCGTTCCCGTCATTTCGCCGTTGCCATTTAATGAATGCCATCCTGCAAAAACTGGCGAAAGATCATTTTTGCCCCGCGGCAATATCGCGGTGACTCCTGTTCGTACTGGTCCTTGACCGACTTTCAATTTCCCTTCGCCCGAAATCAGTGTCGTGTGTCCAACCTCGACTCCCTTTACATCAGTGATTGCATTCATCTCTGCAGGTGTACCTTCAAAAGGAATATCTAAATCTCTTGCTCGTTCTGTTGCAGCAAAAGACAAACAAGAAATCAAAAGAATCAATATACAGAATGTGACGGAACGGTTTGAGTTCATTGGGTGCCTCCTGTCGAGAAAGATAGCACGAATGAAGGGCAGGTTAAGCGCTGATTGCCAGTGGTCCGAGCTTGATAATACCCAGAGAGTGGAACAAACGGACAAAAGGGTACACAGGATCGAACTCGAACCAGCGATATGCGAAATTCGCGCGATTGGGAAATTTGTGATGATTGTTTTGATACAACTCGCCAAACATCAACAGGTCAACGACGAGAGTATTGCGGGAATGATCGGCATTCGCAAAAGTCCGGTAACCGTATTTATGGCCGCACCAGTTTACGATCGCTCCATGAAAAACTCCCATCAGATAGTGAACGGGAAGGAGTAACAGCACCCAGAAATTGGTCATGTAATGAAAATAAAAAGTGGTGTAGAGCACTCCCCACAAAACGCGAACGTACATCGAATCTGCCATGCGATCAAACGATTCCCACTCGGGTGGCGCCGACTCTTCACTCGTAGAGACTACAAGATCGTGATAAAGCACTTTCGTTTTATACATCATGCTCATCACATCGCGTGAAAAATGAGGCGAATGAGGGTCTTGCTCCGTATCACTGTGCGCGTGATGTTGCCTGTGCAGGATGGCATAGGCGGATGGCTTCAGATAGGATGCGCCCTGGGCCAGAAAGGAAAGAATGAAGAAACATTTTTCCCAGAATCTGGACATCGTGAACATCCGGTGAGCCGCGTAACGGTGATGAAAAAATGTTTGAAAGAACAGGGAAGCGAACCAGTGCAAAAGAAAAAAGATCAGGATTTCCATAAAGCAGGGAACATCTTAAGTTTTTCCGTCCAAATAGCAATCTGCCTAAATTACTTAGTGTCCCTTCCCATAAATATGATGACATATGCTGCTGGCTCGCAGGCTTGATGGCAAGGCGCGAGCGAGGCGCATACCCGCTGTGGTATGT
>JAKEFK010000357.1 GCA_022616075.1 bacterium | reverse complement strand
TGTTAATTGCGCTCCAATTGCTGGTCGATTTTCGCGGAGTGAAACGAATTTTGTAGCTGATATCGTCAATACTCTTGCGCAGACCATCAATCCAGCCGTAACAGAGCGCGGCGTCAACAGACTCGGGCCAAGTGATGCTTGGCTTCCCGGAGACCTTTTTGTAGAAACCCACCCATTGTTCCGGGGTTTTGTCGTGATTCTTTTCAAGCCAGGTGCGAAAATCAGCCGGCGTCGCAAAAAATATTGCATATTGCATAATGCATATTGCATAATGTTTGAGAATTTTGCAATATGCAATATGCAATACCTGCGCGTTTCCGAAGACATCTTTCAAGCATTTCCCGATGCAATTCTGGGAGTGATTGTTTTTCAAGGCATAGATAACAGGGGTGAGAATCCCGAAATACTTTCGATGCTGCGGAAAGAGGAGTCCCACACGGTCCAGCGATTTGCCACGAATCCCATTAACGAGCATCCGCACATTTCTCCATGGCGCGAAGCGTACCGGAAGTTCGGAGCAAAACCAAAGGATTATCCCTCCTCCATTGAAAACCTAATCCGGCGCGTATCCAAAGGACATCAATTGCGGCACATCAATTTGCTCGTAGACCTGTACAACACCATTTCGCTTCGACACATCGTCCCTGTGGGTGGGGAAGACCTCGATCAGACGCAAGGGGACATCCATTTGACTTTCGCCGGCGCAAGTGAGCCACCGGTTACCTTACTGGGTGAACCTGATCCGCGGTCACCAAAGCCGGGAGAAGTGATCTACAAAGATGATCTCGGCGCCCTTTGCCGTCGATGGAATTGGAAGGAAGCGGACCGGACAAAATTTTCAGAGCAAACCGTCCATGGTTTCCTTGTCATTGAGGGTCTGCCTCCGGTAGGGCCGCCACTCGTAGAACAGGCAATCGGTGAGCTCTTCACACTGGTTAAATCCTATTGCGGAGGAGAGCTAAAAAAGGGAATTGTTCACACTGCGAAACGGGAAATGGCGCTTTAGGAGATAATGTCAAAATGGACCATCTTGAACCGTTTTGGACCGAAATGGACCGTAATGATACCAAAATGGCATTCAAGTCTCTGCGTTATAAACCGTAGACGCAAACGACTGTGCTGGGATAAAGATTCAGGTACTGGCGTGACGAGGGATACTTGAGGTGCCGCCAGAAACGATTGATAGCAGGGCGGCGATTTTCCAGCGCGATCATTTCGAGGATTTCTACATCTCGCACTTCCGCCTGTTTGAGTAGATAGGTCCAGGCTTCTTCGGTGTTGAAGAACCACTTGTGGCGATCCTCCGGTTTTGTGAGTGGAAGTCCGTATTGCCAGATCGAACCCTTCCCCTTTGCAAGAGATCTGCGCGCCTGACTCCAGCAATTCGGAAGGGAGAGGATCACATAACGGCTGGCCACCCGAAAAATTTCGTTGCTGAAGTCATGGAAATTATTGAGATGTTCCAGCACATCCAGACAAAGCACCGTTTCCCATGTTCCGTCCTTGAAAGGGAGGCGGCCCTGCTTCTCAAGATCCACTTTCACGTCCGATTGTTCTGTCATTCCAACACCCGCATATGTTTTCGGCCGAACCAGATTTCTGAGAACCGCTTCATCGCAACCAACGTCAAGAACGGTACCAGTCAGGTACGTTTGGAAGCGCCGGCCGATGAAATTCGGACGGTCGGCGCGAACCCGAAACTGGACGAACTCTCGCGGCAACTTTGAAAATTTCATGCTCTTCATCGCGGGTCAGTTTATCCTAACTTATTACCTTTCAAAAATGTAATGTTCGTTCCATTCCCAACATCTGTTCCTGAACGTATATTGTTCAACAAGGAGCAAAAGAAATGAAATGTGGAACAGGTAATTCGTATTTCTGTTTGCTGGTTGTGGGAATGTTGATCGCGCTGACGGCTCTGGAGTTGTTTGCTGAAGAAATCCCTTTTTCCGATGTGAGGATTATCATCGAGTTCAACTCCACCGATGAAGACATCGGTATTCAAGTTTTTCTCGATGCAGAGGGTTGGAAAAAAGTAAGCATTCAAAACCCGGGCGGAAATACGGTCTTCGAAGTCGTGGGCAGTAAGAATATAAGGAGACAGGGCCTGACCGAACTATTTTTCGAAAGCGAGGAGCCGGGACTCGATGAAGTGCCATTATCACAGTTTCTGGCCCGTTTTCCGGAAGGGGAATATAAGTTTTTCGGTTCAACAAATGAGGGAGATGAGCTGGTGGGTACAGCCACACTGACTCACAACATTCCCGATGGGCCGGAGATTGTGTCGCCTGAGAAAGGAGATGTCCTGGATCCGAAAAAAGTCACGATCCGGTGGGAACCGGTTACAACTCCGGCCGGAATCGTAATCGCAGGCTATCAGGTGATTGTTGAAGGCGATAGGCCACTCCGTCACTTCCAAATCGATCTGCCTGCTGATGCAACCAGCGTAAAGGTTCCTTCAAATTTTCTCGAATCCGGTCAAAAATACAAATTCGAGGTACTGGCAAAAGAAATAGGCGGAAACCAGACCATCTCAGAACGAAAATTCAGGACCGAGTAACTATTGCTGAGGTTTCAACAGCAGATCGAAACTGACTTCCAGGTTTTTTGATACTTTTACTGTGCCGCCGCCCGCGGATTTTGTTTCAATCTTGTAGTCCGCGCGTTTGATCTCAAATTTACCAGTGGCTCGCAAATTGGTTCCATCATCGATGACTCTCGCGGGAACCGTAATTTTACCTTTGACTCCGTGTAAAGTTAAGTCGCCTTCGATTTGCACATTGAAAGCATGACCCGGGCTAGCAGTGTATTTAACACCCGTGCTTTGGAAAGAAATCTCGGAATACGTTTTTGTCTCAAGCACCTCTCCGTGCAATTGAGTTTCAATTTTGGTTTTGTCTTCCGGTTTGAACTCCGCTGTTTCGTTTAAGGAGGCCGCATCAACGCGAATCGAGATCACTGCAGGTATCTTATCTTGTGGTTTGAGTTCCATTTCACCGCTGAACACTTTCGGAGCAATTGTGTGGCCGTGTCCCATAAATCCAAGCATTCCGGAAGTTCCCGCTTTGACCTCAATTTTGCTTTGATCGGGAACAATCGCATATCGGCCCGCCTTCGGAAGTTCCTCCTGCGCGCTCAAATACATCACAAATGAGTTCACTATAAACAGGAAAATTGGAAGAAGTTTTAGCCTTTGAATGCTCACGGTAACCTCCAACACAAATAGTGCTCACTACATAATATAGGAGCTAATTTCCTGTGCGGATCAAGATTCCTATTTTCGCGCCCTTAATAGATCAAGTAACCAATTTGAACGCGTGGAACCACTGGTTGCGAAGGAAGCCTGGAATGCACCAGAGCATGCATAATGGTTCGATGGCTCGCGCCGCTTCCGCCTTACCCATGTCGGCGGTTTCCCAGCCAAATTGATCCAGTATTCCTGCCACGGTCTTTTTTGATTCCTCATCGTTCCCGCAAATGAACATTGTCGGCTTTCCTCCTTTGAATTGTGGATTCACCATGGCCGCGTTGCCAACGGAATTGAACGCTTTTACGAAATGCGCATTTTGAAACTCGCGCTGTAAACGCTCCATGAGAGATTCGTCGAGGTTGGTAAAGAATTGTAAGACCCCGTTTACCGGCGGCGCATCGGCTATTGGATTGGTTGCATCAATGACACATTTTTGATGTAGATTCTCCCCGCCGGCGGAACGGAGAGCATCCGCCGCTACCGCTCCTTTAACTGCGAGAGCAACCAGATCGCCAAATTGAGCCGCTTCGGCAAAGCTGCCCACCTGAGCTTTAGGATTTTTCACAACCCAATCAGCTAATTTTTCAGGTGAGCGCGTGCCCATCATTACCTCATGACCGTGTTTCAGGAAACCACTTCCCAAAACTTTTGCTACATCACCCGAACCAATGACTCCAACTTTCATGGCCTGCTCCTTTTCAAGGTTTTCTATAAGAGTAGGTGTGAGGAATGAGGCGGGCAAGATGCCGTAATGCAGGCTGGACGCCGAGCTTGTTGAAAAATCCAGATCGCGGGCGCTCCTACTGGGAGCACGGGCATCTTGCCCGCAAAATGCTTGTCGAGCAAACACGTTTTTGCGGACTTGAAGTCCGCGCTCCAATTGATTTTTCAACAAACTCAGCCTGCGCTCCGTAATGCAGGCCGTAAGACGGCGCTCCGTATTTAACACATGGCCAATCCGAGAGTATTCTCCGTGCCGTATATAAAAATGTCATGCCGATGCATCAAACAACCGTTCTCAATTTTTGGAGGTACTTAAATGAGTTACAAAAAGTCTGCTCAACGTTTGTTTGTTTTGCTGACAATCGGCATCATCGGCATTTTTCTGCCTGTTTCCCTTTGGGGAGCAAGCCATAGTGATGCCCCGCTGATCAAGCAGGATCCCCAAACAAATATCACCGATGTTTACGCGTTTATTGGAACGAAATACGATGACGCAAGTCAGAAGGTCTTAAATGTTATCGTGCACACCCGCCCGTTCTCAGAACCTGGTGATGGTGTGATTTATGACCGGTTTTCTGACGATGCTTTGTACAGCATCCATATTGCGAATCCAGTCACTGGTGAGGCCGTGCTTCGGTATGATTTTCGATTCTCTGATGTGAACCCATTGGGAACTCCGGGACTCAAGAATCCGAATACTATCCTTTCTTATGGAAGAGGCACGCAAATCGGGCCCATCATTAATATAGGAGATGCGCGCCAAAACTATACTCAGGTTTATCGTGTGACTAGAGTAGGAAGCGCTTCAACTGTATTAGGTAGTCGTCTACTCACACCTCCACCGAATGTGGGTTTGCGAACAACGCCGGCGTACAATGATTCCTCAACAGGCCTTGCAATATCCGGCGCCACATCTTTTGCAAACCTGGATGACTACACGAAGCAAGCAGTATTTTCACTTGGTTCAGGTGAAGCCGTTTTTGCCGGACCCCGGGAAGATGGATTTTTTGCCGATACCGGTGGAATTTTTGATCTTCTCGATTCACGCATTGTGTCACCTAGCCCTCCGGGAACATTTGGCCAGGCAGGTGGCGGCGTTGACGGCTTTAAGGGGTTCAATGTACTGGCAATCGCAATCCAGATTCCTGTCGAATCGCTACCTTCTTTCGCCTACAATGATGCTTTTCTTTGGACCAACGACAGGTGTTGGCGTATTCGCGTCTGTAAGCCGCCAGCAAAACAGAAATCTAACTCCCACCGGTCCCAAATTTAGTGGACCATTCGTGCAGGTAAACCGCATGGGCAATCCACTCTTCAACGAAGTGCTTGTTGCCCTTAAGGATAAAGATGTTTACAACCGGACAAAACCTGTGGTTGATGCAGCAACGTTCTCAACTTACGCTTTGAATCCGGAAATTGCTGTGCTCATCAATGCCGTATTCGGGCTCAGTCTTGCAACGAGTGGAAGAACTGATCTCGCTGCCGTTTTCATTCCTGATGTGATCCGGGTGGATACGACTACAGATCCAGTTCGGTTAGCGGGAGATGCCGGTTTCAGCCGTCTTGGATTTATCGGTGGCGATACAACCAGCGGCAAATCAGGTGGTTGGCCTAACGGTCGAAGGTTGGGAGATGACGTTGTTGATATCGCGTTAACTGCGGTCGCAAGCGGCCCATCTTATTCTGCGATTACTTTGGTGGGAGAC
>JAKEFK010000356.1 GCA_022616075.1 bacterium | reverse complement strand
TAGTGATCTGCAAAAATCTGGCGGGATGCAATCACGTAGCCATTGAAATCAGAGTGAGACCACTTGAACATGCTGACATGCGTGAGGTTCGTCACTGGTTTAAAACCGAATTTTTCACGTGACCAGTAAATGAAGTTCTCTGTTTCTGCCGGTTGTTTTTCCGGATACTCTTTGAGGTACTCAAAAAAGTCGGGAGCCAACGTCTTGAGGTGGGACGACTGTTCCAGGATGCTTTCAAACTCCTTTTGCGCCGCCACCGGTTGCTTTGATCCTTCATAATTCAGAACCGCTTTGTTGCCGCGAGAAGAATAGTCCTTTGCGTAATCTGCCAGCAGAGCACGAAACAACTCGATCCTCTTCCGTTTGTTTTTCTCACGGCTCAGTTGCTCGATCCATGCGCCCGGCAACTTGAATTCACAGTGTTGAACGCGGCAATTGCCTAACCCGACCAACTCCTCGTTTTCGAGAGTCAGGGTTTTGAGTTCATCCGGATCAAAGGTGACAAACTTGTCGAGACCTAGAATTTCTTTGCCTTTTTTGAATGTTTTGATGTCGCGCGCTGCATCCACCGTTGCGATAGCCGGAACATCCAGCATCATAACTCCCATCACCGCGATGTCCCGTTTGTCGTTGGTCTCCAGCTTTTTCTCAACGATGTCTCCTTTTAACATCCGGCTGATCTCCTTTGGTGTCAGCGAAAACTGTTTCAACAGTTTTATCGGCGCTTCTTCACCTTCGGATGAAAGGGCAAATGCAAATATAAGCAGGACGGCAACTTTGACTTCCCACCTGTGCACAATCACTTTAACGGACCTGCTTTTACGCGGGCTCGTAGTAGCGACTTGAGTCGCTACTCTTCCTTGCGGATCGAGTTTCTCTCTACAGTGAAAGTCCCATCCGGGTTCTTGGTTGCTTTCACTGTGTAGACAGCAAATGATTCCGGTTCGAGTAAGTAGTACGTAACGATTTTGTTTCCACCTTCATTGCCCAATGCTGGTGGCGCAAATTCTTTTTGGGCAGCTTGAATTTTGCGCGTTGCTCCCGGGTTTTGTTTGGCATCCTGAAGAACCAGTCCGGATCCGAGATCCTGGTGAAAACGGGTAATGATCTCCGCCCACCACCCTGCGCCTGCATCGGCGCCGCAAGCATCTATGATCTTCGAAGCGGCTTTCTCATCTGCAAGACTAATGATTGTGTCTCCCTTCAAGACAGCGTAGTTCAATTCATACGAAAGTGGTCGTACTTTGTGTCCCGCGGTATAGAAGGAACAGGAACCATGCCGCAATTCGTCGACTTCATCAACGCGAACTTCATTCATTTTCCAGCCTTCATCAGCATGCACTGTTTTTATGATCTTATCTTCAATCGTCTTATCCATTTTCTTTTCCTCCACCGCCGCGGTGCTGCAATGAAACGCGAGGAGCGCGAGGAGCAGCACCGTTCGCATTGGCGTTAATGATTGTCGATGTTGCCGCTTGGCACCGGGGCCGGATCTCCCGGCTTTGCCCATGTGCTCGGGTCGGAGGCAATCACCGTACTCCAGTTGCTCGCATCAACCGTTTGACCGCTCATTTTGCTCAACATGTCATAGAATTTGGTGGCTTCAGCCGGATCTTTCAACGCTTCCTTGGCGTATTTGCCATAGAAGCTTTTCGGATTCAACTGCCAGGAAATGCGTTGCTCCATCGCTTCCTGATTCGTTGGCACACGCCCGTGTTCTGCCTTAAACCCGACGTACCACGCGCGATATTCGGCTTCGAAATACTTGAAATTGCTTTCTACCTGGTCGCCGTTCAAAAGGTGATTGACTTCGTGAGGCGTCGTAGACAGCACAAGATGTCTCGTTTGTTCATTTTCAACCATCTTCTTGTTGTCGGCCTTCATAATGCCACGGTTCAGATACAGCGTTTTATCATCCGCTTCACCGAACGTGGTTGATCCTGATTTTTTCGCGTAGTTCTTCCATTCAAGCTTGTAGTCCGAACCGGCGCCAAGGAATTTGTTCAGGGTATTGTCTACAATCGCGCGGTCCCCACCATCGTATTGCGAGAGATACGCAACCATTTTCAACGAACGCTGTTTGTCGCCAAGAGTCTGCGAAGTGAACCAGTCCTTTTGCAACATCCGGTCGATATTGGCGACCGAACGGTGATCCGGATAATTCTTCACCTGGCTCAGGACTGCCGCTTGCTCCGTATTATTCAGAGCTTGAAACTTCGGATCATCCACGAGAGTTTTCACGTTCTTCGCGTATTCCGGATTTGCCTTTGCCGCTTTGAGACCATCCGTGACAAGTGCCTTCTCGGTATCGGAAAGCTTCTTGAATCCTGCCGAGTCAATGAGCCCCATTGTGGCTTTCAATTTGGTATCTGTCATCGGCGGATTGGTGCCCAGCGCATCCATCACTGCCGTCTTGACTGCAGGAGTCGCTCCTTTAAATTCCGGGCTGCCGGCCAGTTTCGTGATGTCCGGAGAAGTTGCGAAATTGCGAAGCTGACGGAGCTTTGTCGCATCCTGTCCGTTCTCTTTCATCGCGGCACGCGCATGATCTTTTACATCCTTATCCAGCTTTTTGAAATTCGGATCGTTTTCAAGCAACATGCGATTCTGAGTTGCATTCCCTGCTTTCCCATCCGCGTATAAACCGTTTGCCTTCTGAAATTCCTGCACGGCCTTCTCCGTGTTCGCACCGTAGAGTCCGTCTTCTTTGATCGGCTTCTTTCCATTTTCAGTGCGCCATTGATTCACCTGTTTTTGCAGGTCTGAAACCTCGCTCTTAGGCTCCTTCTGTGCATCATTGCGTTTCAGGACATCTCCTGTAGGAAGACTGCTGCCTGTGATGAACTGTTGGGCCTTCAATAATGCAGCGCGCGCAATTCCGGCTAACTCAAACTCAGCTACTTTTCCTTTTGATTTTTCCTGAGTAGCACCGGCGCCCTTGCTATGATCGTCCGCTGGTTTTGGAGCAGGCGCTTTTGCTTCGGCTTCTTTGGTAGTACCAACAGATTCTGTTGATTGGACTTGCGGTGGCACTGAAGGAGGATTACTTCCAATTCTGTTAGACATGTTTACCTCCCAGGTAAGGATTTGATTTTATCACAGCGAAAAGGAATCGTTGTTCACACATGCAAATGAGTTATCGGTAAGTTGCGTGAAGTTGTTGCTACTACCAGTACGGTATCAAAAGTCATAAACTTCTTTGGGTAAGGAAGGAAATGCGGATGAAAAATAAAATGTACCGAGAGCATAAGAGCAGACTCAAACTGTTCCCCATATTGCTGATCATCGTCATCTTTTTCGTTATTGTGTGTGTCGTTATGAGCTGGAAACGCTGGGAAGGGGAATCTCCCTCTGTTCGATTGAACCGCGAATTCAAGGCTCTGGGCCGGAACCCATCACTGTCCCTGGTTGTGCAGGATTCCCGGAGCGGACTCAAAGAAATTTCTGTGACATTGAAACAAAAGGACCAGGTTGTTTCTCTGGTTGAGGCACGCTATCCGGGGCCCACAATCTTAAGCTTCTGGGAATCGGGGGATCGAGAAGAAAAGAATTTCGACTTGGGAAAATTGATCGCTGAAAGATGGAAGGTTCAGGAAGGGCCTGCCACACTGGAAATTTCAGCGGTGGACCATTCTTTGCGAAGTTTCTTTCGTGGAAACCGCGCGAATTTGCAGCGTGAATTCGTCTTCGACCTTCATCCACCGCGACTGGAGGTACTCACCGGCCAACATTACATCAATCAAGGTGGGTCGGAGTGTGTTGTTTACCGCGTATCACCGGATGCCGAAGTGTTCGGAGTTCAGGCTGGACCATATTTCTTCCCTGGTTACCCGGTTGCCGGCGGAGACAAAAATCTGAAATTCTCCCTTTTTGCTTTCGCATACAATGTCGATCCAAAAAGCTCACTCAAGATTGTTGCGCGAGACGGTGCCGGCAATCAGGCCGTGGCCGGATTCTGGTATAAGTTGTTTCCAAAAAAATTCCGCAGTAGCGAAATCAACATCGAAGACAGTTTTCTTCAGAAGGTGGTTCCTGAAATTCTATCGCGCAGCACGGAAGTGCAGGATCAGGGGGATTTATTGAAAAATTTTCTTGAGATTAACAACAAGCTCAGAAAGCTGAACCACGCCACAATAACGAAACTTTCTCAAAAATCGGCGCAACGATTTTTGTGGAAT
>JAKEFK010000355.1 GCA_022616075.1 bacterium | reverse complement strand
CTAGCCTTGAGTACCCCCTAATTGGAAGAACTTTCCGAGCTATTCTCGGCGTCCTTCTGATTGTCAGCATCGCTCAGTTTTTTCTGCGTGGAAATTGGAGGTTCAATCTTCTCTCAATTGGTGTGGCTATCGGACTGCTCGTCGTATACGTTATCGCGAATTTCGTCGTTTCGAATTACCTTCGGCACATTTCTAGTTGGATGGGTGCTTTCATCGCTATGGTGCCGTTGATTTTGGTGTATATCTTGGGCACCGGTGAGGGACTTATCTTTGGACACGGTGAAGGTCAAATGGGAGCCTTGACCTTTCTCGGCGCTTCGCTCCTATTCGCAGGATGGCGGGGCGATTCTGGCTGTGAAGTCATGTCAATTCCGAACGCGCTTTTCGGGAGAACTACTCGCCTGGCCTGCTTATTCTTCTCACCAATTGACTGGCTGGAGCGCAAAATTTTCAAAGCAAAGTAACCGGTAAGCGACAGTGAGAATCCTAAATTCCCGATACGGGCTAAATCAGCGTGCTGGTTGGCTCACCGGTTAAGTTAATTCGATTCTCCTTGGGAGAAAGACGTATATAAATCTCCAGATCAACGCAGTCATCTGGCCTTTTGTTGTGAATCACAACCATAGATTCCTTCCTCAATAGTATTAGTTACCTTACCAAGCGAGAGTTGCCTTGTTGACCTTATTCCCCTATTACATGAAAACTTCTTCAATGCGCATCTTTAACTCCAGGTTGTGCCAATAATAGCTCCAGCGATCCACCGATAATTGCCGCAACCCGGTCATCGCAAATGAGATCCAGCCTGGTGATCTCGATCTTGTACCGCTTACTGCAAAATCTCATGGTGATCGAACAATCTTTGAAGTGACTTTTGCGAGAGCCATCAAAACTCTTGACGGTCGGGCTATCAATGAAGCAGATACCACACTAGACTCCTACGCTTCGAATGGTTTCTACACTTTCAACCTGGACATCTATGTCGACATGGATCGTGTTCTGGGATCCGGCAAGACCGCCAGTTTGCCAGGGAGAAAGATATAAGGAACAATTGTGTGCATCAAAAGGGGAGCCTCTCTGTTTGCAAGCTACTAGAAACTACCACTGAATGGTGCGCGGCGAAAGGCACACGGATCCAGATCACACGTGCGGCAAATGTCTCTTGGTGTTGCAGAAGACTTTCGATGGGTTACGCCGAGCGCTGCGATCACGGAGTGTTGCGGATGAAGCGCGCCCGAGGGCAACAATTTCAGCGGCCCTAGCTGCGCGTCGTTTGTGAAGAGTGCCATCAACTTGTGTTGATCTGCAAGATCCCAATGTCCGCAACCGGGCGACAAATGCGGGAGTAACGTTTCATTCGAAGGCTCGCTCGCGCGGCACAGGAATGTTGAGGACCATTGGATTAAGTGCTCTGTAACCGCAACAGCGAACCGGTCCAGAAAAAACGCTTCATCCGGACGTTCATTGGCCCAGTGTTCTGCGACCTCCTCAGCTACTGCTGTCCCTGCGGTTGCAACCAGCACCACTAGACCATGAGCTTCTCCAGCGCGAAGTCGTTCCGACAACTGTGCGGAAGTTAAATATGTGCCATCAGCAAGATGAACAACGGGCGAAGAAATCGATTTGAGCTCAACAGTAGTGGAAGCTACAAATGGATCGCCACGTTTTGCGTACCATTCGCGCGCGTTTTGTGCCCGATCCAGCAGGTCTCCCTCCAGTTCCTTTGACCGCGGCAAACCCAGCAGTCGTTTGTATTCCTCCATGGCTACCGCACTGGAAAGTTCAGTTCCTGATGTAGGAAGAATCTGCAGGCGAGACGCCCGCACTACTTTGCTCATGAAGTCCTTCCGAAAGATTGGAACTGACAACCTTCCACAAAAAAATCAAAGAAGTGTGGATTAGTTTCCAGTCTGACATGTTCAATCCGTTTCACAATCTCTTCCAGTTTTTGTCTTTCCGCTCGTGACAGCAGAGCCATTGCTGCACCTTGAAGCGCCGCATTGCCGACTTGCTGAATCCGTTCGCGCCGAAGATCCGGAATCAGACCGATCCGAGCGGCTGCGTCTACATCCAGATGTCGTGAAAATCCACCCGCCAGATACAATTTTTCGATGTTGCCCATTTCGATTCCATAGGATTCCGCAAGCACACGCAATCCGGCGGCGTTTGCGCCTTTTGCCTGGGCGAGCTCATTGATGTCCGCTTCACCAACGAAAATCTGATGCGCTGAATCCACCATAAATATTTCACGATCGTCAGTTAATCTGCCCTGTTCATTCATTTGTTCCGTTCGCAAGAGCTCGGAAAGTAAATCAACAAGACCCGATCCGCAAATTCCCAGCGGCTTACCGTTTTGAATAACCGTTGTTTGGACGTTGTCATCTTCAAGGCGGACACGTTCGATTGCGCCATCCAAAGCGGGCATGCCAAACACAACTCCGCCACCTTCAAAAGCAGGGCCTGCTGGACAAGAAGCAGCCATGATCCGATGACGATTTCCCAGGATCGCTTCCGTGTTTGTTCCTATGTCCAGAATTGCGCAGATCTCATCACTTTCCGCAATGCCGCTTGCAAGCAAACAGGCGGCTGCGTCCGCTCCTACGTGGCTTCCGATCAGCGGTAGCCCATACACGCGGGCGCGCGGAGGAACCGGCAAGCGCAGTCTTCGAGCTTCCAGGCTCAAGCTTGTGGTGGAAATCAGTCCATCGTGAAAAGCCGCTTCCGTAGTGGAACGGTAAGGCATGACGCCGATGCTCTGCACATTCAGGCCGAAGAAGAGATCGCGCATCGTTGGATTTCCAACAACAGTAATCTCATGGATCGTCATGGGATCAACGGGAAGGGAAGTGATCGCGCGCGTCAAATAACCGAGCAACGTTCGCTGCAGCAGACGTCCTCCGTGTTCGCCGTCAAAATGAATGCGCGCCATGATGTCGGAACCGCCGAAGCGCTGTGGATTTTCGAACGATTGCGTTGCAATCAAATGGCCGTTTTCCAGATCGTACAATCGCAATGCAACAGTGGTTGTTCCAATGTCGATCGCAACACCATGAATCGCTTGATCGGATTCTGCAATCGGTTCACCGTCCAACAGAATGGAATTGCCGGAGCGTGTCACTGCAGGATCCAGGTGCATCGGCTGTTGCGACAAACCGCTTGTTTCCGTTTCTATGCGCAATGAACCGCGGCGCAGCGTGTGACAACGCACTTCTCCCGGCTCTGCGAATCTTGTTCTGCAAGCAAGACGGAAACGCCCGCCAAGATGGCTTTCCTGTGGAGTAAGAGGAGTCAGCAGCTCAGTGCCGCATTCAATTTCCACCAGACATTCGCGGCATTTTCCTTGCTTGATGCAAGAGGTGGGAACCGTGACGTTGATGGTTTCAGCGCAATCGAAGATGCTGGTGCCGATATCAGCTTCTGTGGAGATGTTGTCGATGGTTAAAGATGCTTTCATTAGTTAACCGCCAAGACGCCAAGACGCCAAGAGCCAAAGTAATTTTTTCTCTTATCTTGGCGCCTTGGCGTGCTTGTTGGTTTAATTTTCACGAAGCTGCTTCTCCGCGAAGTTCTGCGGCATTCTGATCCGCAATCAATCGCTGGAAAAGCTCAACCGCGCTTGCTGCATCGGCTGCGTATCCATCGGCTCCGATGTCGCGCGCATAATCATTGCTTACCGGGGCGCCTCCGATGCAAATCTTGATGTGATGGAGTCCTGCTTCTTTGAATTTTTGAACCACCGTGCGCATGTAAATCATCGTAGTGGTCAAAAGCGCACTCATGCCGACCAATCGCGCGTTGTGTTGCTTCACCGCAGCAATAAACTTTTCAGCAGAGGTGTCCGTGCCTAAATCTACGATGGTAAATCCGGCGCCCTCTGCCATCATGCCAACCAGGTTTTTTCCGATGTCATGAAGATCGCCCTTCACAGTTCCCATGACAATCACCGCGGATGCCTTGGATGTGTCAGTTTTTTGTTCGGTCAGCAAAGGTTTGAGAACCGCCATCCCCGCCTTCATTGCCCGAGCAGCCAGTAGAACTTCCGGGACAAAAATCCTATTATGTTTGAAATCTTCGCCAACCACGCGCATCCCCGCAATCAAACCATCTTCCAGGACTTCCAACACCGGGCGTCCTGCAGCCAGCGCGTCTTCTGTCATTTTTTTGACAGGCTCGTGCTTGCCCTCAAAAAGCAATTGATTCATCAGAGCGTAATCAATCATACTTTTTGCTCCGTGAAGGAAGGTAGAATCACGTTCGGATCGCTGCAGGTCCGGCGGAATAGATCCTGTACTTCCGTATGTATTTTTTCATCGAGCGGTTCCACTTCGTAACTTCCGAGAAGTTCATTGATGATTTGATTCGCGCGTTCACGCCAATCGTGTGAGCCCTGATCTTCCCACTGATCCCAGTTCGTTCGATCCACCATCGGGCCGGGCAAATAGAGTTCTTCTGGCCAGTATTGCAAGGTGTGTTCGGATGTCAGCAGATGTTTATCGCGAACGAGCTCAGCAATTAAGTCGGATGCAGGCATATCTTCCCTGACTTCCACAGGGCGAATGAATCGTTTCGCATGAGCCACGACTTCATCATCAAATACAAGTTTTTCCAGACTGAAACAGTTCACGTAATCGAGCATTCCAGGTCCCGAGATCGAATTGAATCCTGCGCATGCGGCGAGAAACGCTCCAACTCCCGTTTCCATTCCTGCTTGCGGATCGTTGAATTTCGAATCGGACAAAGCCATGTAAGCCTGGCAGGGAAGTTTCAGGAACTTCGCAACCTGCGCGTAACCGCAATACATTTGCAACGCTTCCACAGCAGTCATTGGATTTGTCATGAGTCTCATGTGAAAGGATGCAGGCGCGCCGCCAAAAATAACGGGAGTTCCAGGACGAACCACCTGAGCGATGGTGAGTCCGGAAAGCACTTCCGCCGTGTGCTGCACGATCGCGCCAATCGTTGTGGTGGGTGAAATCATGCCGAGCAAAAGAACAGGAACGATCTCAATCGGAATGCCCCATTCTGCGCAATCCATGATATTAGAGATCGGATCCTCGCCCCATCTGAGTGGGGTATTCGGACAACAGGTGAAAATGGACATCGGACGTTTCACGAGGTCCTCTTTGTCGTTTCGAAACGTCGCCATGATCTGGCCCATGCGCGGCACACCGAAGGAAGTAAATGCGCCGGAGACAATCGGACGCTTTGAATGAGACAGCACAAGATACAATCGCCATGCGTCGGCCATGTCTTGAGGAATGTCTTTAGGAATGAAAGCTGTCGAAAGGTAATCAATATTCTTGAGACCGTCCGCCATTTTCACGTATTCTACAAAATCAGCGGTTGTGGGATTACGCTGAGCTTGAGTTTTGCGATCGAGAACACGCAAGGCGGAAGAGGCGGGAACGAAGTGCACTTTGTCTTCTTCCAACGTTGCGGCCGGATCTCCATCACGGTTGTAGAGCGTGATAGATGAAGGCGCATCCTTCAAGGCTTTTTCCACCAATGCGCGCGGCATGCGAACGCGACTGTTTTCCGGGTCCGCGTTCATCCCGACTTTCGCAAGTCGCGCTAAAGCATTTTCATCTTCAATCAGCACACCACTCTTTTCCAGAACGGTGAAAGCTTCATCGGAAATCCGTTCGAGCAGTGACTGTTCCAGTACGGCTAAGGTCGGTCTCATCGATTACTTTCTATTATGAAGCGCGAAACTTCGCTCCGCAAGCGAATTTCACAATGTGAAATATGGGTTCATGAACAAAGTAGCGCGGACGTCTCGTCCGCGGAGTTATGCAGGCGGGACGCCCGCACTACTTAGCTTACAGGCTTGTAACTTCGACGCGTGCGTCGTTGAAGCAAGCCCCGCCTGCGGTGCCAAGTGTATCCGGAGCAAGTGCCGTAGCGGTCTGGCCGTTGCGTGATGATTTTCGCCAGGCGCCTTTGGGCATGGAAACCACGCCTTGGCGAATCGAATCTTTGACTTTCAATTTGCACACGACTTCACCCAGATCGTTGTAGACGCGAATCTGTGCACCATCTGCAAGTCCGCGTGAATTCGCATCTGCAGGATTCATGATTGCGTACAGTTCCCGCAAATTGTATTCACCCATGCTGGAGCTGATTGTTTTGTTTGTGGCAGGACTGATCAATGTCAGTGGATAAGGATCGCTGTGTTCGATGTACTCGTACGGATGTTCTCCCAGAGCAGAAGGCGCCAAATTGATCTTGCCGTTCTCGGTCCATGGAAACGCTGTTTTAAATTGCACAGGATTTCGGCCGGGGAAATCGAAAAAGACAACGCGATTTTCACGAAGTTGATCCAGCGTAATCGGACCTCCAGGCGCCCGGATAGCATCGGCGGCTTTGCGCAAGTAGTCTTCTGTTGTGTCCTGAAAAGCGCGATCGCTCCATCCCATCGCGCGACCGAGCATTGCAAAAACTTCTTCGTTTGGTTTTGCTTCACCGCACCGCGGTATCACCGGCGCGAGGTACTGCAATAAGAAACCACCGTAAGATTTCTTGATTTCTTCTTGTTCCAGAAATGTTACCGCGGGCAAAAGGATGTCTGCGTACTTTGCGCTGTCGGTCATGATCTGATCAAACACAACTGTGAATAGATCTTCGCGAGCCAAACCTTTCAAAATGGCATTTTGATTGGGCACTGTTACGGCCGGATTGCAGTTGTAAACAAAAAGCGCTTTCACCGGTGGTGAATTCTCTTCGAGCAGATATTTTCCCAGGAGATTCATGTTGATCTCTCTGGTATCCCAGATCTGCGATTCCGCAATTTTGTTTGCCGCAATTTTTGTGGTGCCGCTATTGCTGAGGGTATAGCCGCCGCCCGTGACTCCGAATTTTCCCATCAAAGCGGGAACCGCCAGAATTGCTGCGGCCGCCTGACCGCCATTCCGGTTTCGTTCCAGGCCCCAGCCGATCCGGATCACTGCGGGATTCGATTCAGCGTAAAGGACCGCAAGCTTTTCGATGTCACTTGCTGGAACTTTTGCAATCTCTGAAGCCTTGTCGAAATCATACGCCGCTGCTTTTTGCAGCAGGATCTCGGTTCTGGTTGCGTGCTCATTCAGAAAAGTTTCATCCAGCAAGCGGTTCTTATGCCAGTAATGAATCATCGCAAGAGCAACAACGAGATCGGTTCCCGGAAACACCGGCAGGTGCAAATCATGTTCCCGCGCTGAAAAATTCAGCTTCGGATCAACAACCGCGATCTTCGCTCCCGCCTCTTTTGCTTTCTTGAGGATCGGGATGAGATGAATGTTGGAAGCTTTGGGATTTGCGCCCCAGATCAAGATGAGTTTTGCATGAACATAGTCTTCAAACGCCACACCGGGCATTTTGCCGTACATTCCGGATGCAGCCGCAGAAGTCGGCGCAGCGCATACGGTCAGCGCCAATCGCGACGCGCCCAGCTTTGCAAAAAAGGCGCGATCCGCGGTTTCCTGTCCCAGCACACCATTGGAGCCGCCGTAATAAAAGGGAAGGATCGCTTCGGCGCCGAAGTCATTTCGGATCTGCTGGAATCGTTTGCAAATTGTGCTGCATGCTTCTTCCCAGCTGATTCTTTCGAATTCACCTGATCCTTTGGCGCCGGTTCGTTTCATGGGATAAAGCAAACGATCCGGCGAATAGAGCCGTTTTGTAAAATCGCCAATCTTGGAGCAAATGAAGTCGTCGGTTAATGGATTCTTATTTCCGGCGCGAATCGCAATGACTTTTTCGTCCTGCACTTCGACATCCAGACTGCAGGTGTCGGGACAATCCATCGTGCAAACGGAATGTTTAATCATAAGATTTTCAATTTAATTTTTCTAAAGCGCGTTTCAACATGATTCCAATTATGTGACGGCGATATTCCATGGTGCTGGCGGATGTCTTCAAGGGTTTCGCGGTTCGCTGCGCCAGTTTTTGCAATTCTTCACGGTCCCTTAACAATGAAACCGGATCCTTCAATAACAAAGGTAACGGATTTACGGCGGTTAACGCCACTCGAAGATCTTCCTCGCTGCCATTGTCTCCTTTCATTGCTATCGCCACGCCTGCAAGCGGGTAATCCACGGAGCCGCGAATCCGATATTTTTCATAGGCTCCCTGGTAATCTCGAACTTTTGCAGGGATGTGAACTTCGCTCAAAATTTCATCCGGTTCCATTCGATTTCTCACCAGCCCGTCATTCACGAAAAAATCAGGCAATGTAACAAGCCTTTCTCCACGCGCGGATATCAGTTTCAACCGCGCATCAAGCGTCAGCAACGCCGCCGCTGTATCGCCCGAATACACGGCCCAGCAAGTTTTACTTCCCGGCGCCACGTGGCAGAGAGAGCCATCCTTCTTGATGCAAAATCCACAGGATTGCCGCCAGAAATAAGACTGGTTGTACCAGTAACACCGCGTATCCAGGCAAATATTTCCACCTAATGTTCCAACGTTTCGCAAACTGGGTCCAGCTACAGTTGCCGCTGCCTGCTGCAGTACAGAAAAGTGGTGCTGCAACAATGGGTTTTCCACCATTTCGGTGATCGTTGTTAGAGCGCCGATTCGCACACCGCCATCAGGCGTTTCATGAATGCCGTGCAATTCCTGGATTGGTTTGATATCCAGCAGATATTGTGGCTCGAATAACTTTTGCTTGAGGCTTGGAACCAGATCCGTTCCACCCGCAATCACTTTTGTGTCCCGCACATTTTCCGAAAGAAAGGTGACAGCATCCTGAAGCGAAGAGGGCAAATAAACTTCAAAGACAGGCAGACTCATTTTTTCTCTTTCAAAGCTTTCAGGATTTTTTCCGGAGAGAAGGGGAGTTCCGTGATCCGGACTCCGATCGCATCGAAGATCGCGTTTCCGACAGCCGGAATCACGGCGGCGAGCGAACCTTCGCCTGCTTCTTTGGCTCCGTACGGACCTTCCGATTCATCGCTTTCCACAATGATGGACTCAATCACTGGTGAATCCAGTATTCCTGGCGTTCTGTATTCCAGCAATCCTGGATTCATCACCAATCCCTGATCAAAGATCATCTGTTCCTGTATTGCCTGTCCGAGTCCCATGGATACGGAACCTTCGATCTGACCTTCTACTGTGAGCGGATTCAGGGCGCGCCCGCAATCGTGCGCAGCAACGACCCGATCCACCGTAACCAATCCTGTTTCCGGATCAACCGTGACTTCTGCAACCTGCGCCGCATAGCTGTATGCCACACCGGGTCCCACTCCGGCGCCGTGAAATTTCCCACCTTGCGCTGCTTTGGGGGGTGTGTAAGAGCCTTTCGTAACCAGTGTTCCACCCTGTGTGCCTAACGCGTGAACCACGGCTTCTTCAAAGCTCACGCGTTTTGAAGGATCTTCGCGATCAAAAACAAAATTTTCCCGGTTCATCAGATTTTCAGCAGGGATCTGCAACAATTCCGAAGCCGCTTTGTTCACTTTCTCTTTCATTGCTCGCGCCGCTTCCAGACAGGCGTTGCCGGCCATGAAAGTCACACGGCTCGAATAGCTCCCCAGATCCATCGGTGTCAAATCAGAATCCGCCGAAATAATTCGCACGCGATCGATCGTGATGCCGAGCTCTTCCGCAACGATCTGCACTTGAATCGTATCGGAACCCTGCCCGATTTCCGATGTGCCGGTAAAAATGGTTACACCCGCATCCATATCCATTTTGAGCATCACATTGGAATGCGGCATCTTTGAACGATAGATGGAATTAGCTGCACCACTCACGTAATGCGAACCGGCTATACCGATCCCTTTTCCGTATGGCAGGTTTCCTTTCTTCTCCTTCCAGCCGGAATGCTCCACGGCTTTTTGAATGCAATCAGGGTAACCATACGATGTAACACGCAGATCGTTTACCGTGCACGAGTTCGGTTTGAGCGCATTCCGCAATCTAATTTCAGCCGGGTCGATGCCGAGCTCATGCGCGATCATGTCCAGCTGGGATTCAAACGCGAATCGCACATTTACGGTGCCGTGTCCTCTCATCGCTCCGCAAACCGGCTTGTTCGTCAGCACACGATAACCGTCGTACTTCATGTTACTAATATCATAGATTGCGCCCAGTAGAGCGCCCGAATAAAGAATCGTGACGATGCCGTAACTGCAGTAGGCGCCACCATCCTGGATAGTTTTGCATTCGACCGCCGTGATCTTTCCGTCTCTGGTGACACCGGTTTTCATTTCCACATATTGATCGGGCCGGCCGCGATGGATGTAAAAAACCTCTTCGCGGTCGACAGTCAAACGGACCGGTCTTCCGGCTTTTCTGGCAAGCGCAGCAGTGGAAATCTCATGACAGAGTGGTTCATCTTTGCCGCCGAAACCACCCCCCACAAGAGGCTTGATGACGCGGATATGCGCCATCGACATTCCGAGCACCTTCGCCAAAGTGCGATGCAAATAGTATGGTGTTTGCGTAGAGGTCCATACCGTTAGTTTTCCGTTTTCATCGTACTGCGCCACCGTGCTGTGTGGTTCCATCGCCGCGTGTGTGACACGCGGACAGAAAAAGGAATCCGAGCGCACGTAGTCGGCGTGGGCGAACCCTTCTTCGACGTTTCCGAAATGATGATGGTAATCCCGCTCGATGTTATTTGGTTTGTCCTCATGGATCAGTACCTCTGGATCTTGCATCGAGCTTCGAGCATCCAGATAAGCGGGCAAGGGCTCGTATACGATTTCAATGGCGCGCAGAGCTTCGTCCGCTATCTCCGGTGTAGTGGCTGCTATCGCGACAACGCCTTCTCCAACATAGCGAACTTTATCAACTGCGAGCGCCGTTTCATCGTGGCCAAGCGGAAGAATGCCATATTTTTCAGAGACCTCTTTTCCCGTTAGAACCGCGATAACTCCGGGTATTTTTTCGGCGCGGGATGTATCAATCAGCAGAATTTTGGCATGTGGATAAGTGCTGCGCAGGATTTTCGAACAAAGCATCCCCGGAAGACGAAGATCATCGGTATAAAGACCTTTTCCGGTGACTTTTGCTGCCCCATCGACCATGGGCACAGGTTTACCTATTATCGAATAGTCCATAGTGGCTGGTGGCCAGTGACCAGTTAAATTGCTACCCGGTCTTCTTTTTCGGCCGCCTCCTGGTAGTCGCGAGCCGCTCTCTGGATGGCAGCGATGATCTTTGTGTATCCGGTGCAGCGGCAAATGTTTCCCGCCAGAGCCTGTCCGATTTCCTGGACCGAGGGATTTGCATTTTCCAGCAATAACGCTCTTGCAGCCATCAATATTCCGGGTGTGCAGAAGCCGCATTGCTGCCCGCCTTCTGTGCAAAATGCTTTTTGCAACGGATCCAGCTGGCCATTTTGCGCCAGCCCTTCGACAGTTGTGATTTCGCGGTTCTGATAGGAGATTGCAAGCATCATGCAACACTGCGAGGGAACTCCTTCCACCAGAATGGTGCACGCGCCGCACGATCCATCGTCGCAACCGAGCTTTGTTCCCGTTAAGTTCAGCTCTTCCCGAAGAACCTCCAGCAATAAACGGTTAGGTGAAGCCGCAACCTGCGCTTCTTCGCCGTTCACACGGAAATTCATCAGGACCTTTTTCTGATTCATGTCTATTTCACCACAGAGGCACGGAGACCACGAAGATTTCCCTAGAATGAATCATATAGAAAGGCGCCACATCAAGTCAATTTTGGAGGAGTAGCCAAATACGATCGCAAGCGGTCCATGTCCACATTTCCGCCGCTGAGAATAACGCCGACACGTTTTCCTTCAAAATCGGCTTTCTTGAAATGAACTGCGGCCGCTGCGGCTGCACCGGATGGTTCCACGAGGATTTTCATTCGTTCCAGCAAAAAGGTGAGGACCTGAATCAGCTCATCATCGTTTACGAGCAGAATTCCATCGGCAAGTTCCTTGATAATGGGGAAGGTGAGTTTGCCGGGTGCCTGCGTTCGAAGGCCGTCAGCAATCGTATGTGGAACAGGGATTTCGACACGCTCCCCTTTTTGCAAGGACAAATAAGTATCATTTCCGTCTTCCGGTTCAACACCGTAAATTCCTATTCGTGGTCTTAAGTATCGCGCGGCCACGCAAGTACCTGCGAGCAACCCGGCTCCGCTTGCCGGAGTCAAGAGAAAATCAAGATGCGGCACTTCTTCCAACAGCTCAACGGCAGCCGTACCCTGACCGGCCATCACAAGGTAGTCATCAAAAGGAGGAACCAGCAACGCGTTTCTTTCGCGGGAAATCCGGTTTCCTATTTCTTCACGATTCTCTTTGAAACGGTCGTAGAAAATCACGTCTGCGCCATACGCGCGCGTAGCAAGAATTTTTGCTTCCGGAGCATCGGAGGGCATGACAATTGTGGACGGAATTTCCAGCAACTTTGCCGTCAAAGCCACGGCCTGGGCGTGATTTCCGGAGGAATAGGCGACGACAGATTTCACTGAGCCTTTCTCCATCTCAGCGCGAATCTTGTTGTATGCGCCCCGAAATTTGAAAGCTCCGCCACGCTGTAAATTCTCAGCTTTGAAATAAACGGAGCAACCGGCAGTTTCGTTGAACTGACGGGAAATAAAAACAGGTGTTCGATGAGCGACCCCGCGAAGACGCTCAAGCGCTTGAAGAATATCCTCCCAGGTGAGCGGCAAGGGAAGGGACGCCATTTATTTTTTAGGCTGGGCGGGTGCTTGCTGCTTTGCCGGCGCTGCTTTTTCCATCAAGGACCGATCAGACGTTTTGACAATCGACAGGGCCAGGGACGTAATCATGAAAAAAACAGCCGCGACGCTTGTTGCGCGCGTAAGAAGCGTGGCCGCCCCTCTGGCGCCAAATGCAGCCATCGAGCCGCCACCACCAAAAACATCTGCAATGCTGCCTGCTTTGCCGGTCTGAAGCAAAACGACTGCAATCAAGAACACGCCGAACAAAACGTGCAAAATGACCAACAACGTGAATAACATGTCTACCTCAACTACGAGCCGATGATTATAGTGATTTTAGCCCGTTGCTTCAACTTCTTCTTTTCGCTTCTGTAATTCTTCCCACTTCCTATACTCGCCTTCCAGACTTCTCTTCAAATGCTCGTATTTTTGAATGTAGTCCTGATGGCGGCTG
>JAKEFK010000354.1 GCA_022616075.1 bacterium | reverse complement strand
TCCGACATCCTTGGCTGTTGCAAAGCGTCATGAGTGCGACGTTTCCGGCCACGCGATTTCGAATGTCTCCGTTTTGGATTCGGCATAATTCAAACTCCTTTAAACGCAAAGACGCAAAGTCGCTAAGAAATTGAAAGTTTTTCTTTGCGTCTTGGCGCCTTTGCGTTTTGTCTTTGGCGCCTTGGGGTTACTTGGATTTGTCCAGAACTGTTTTTAGCTTTGTCCACCGCGGATCCATTTCGTCCTGCGGGCATTCACATTCTACTTCATTCAAATCGGCCCCGCAATGAACACACAATCCTCGACAATCCTGCTTGCACAAAAATTTCATGGGAACCGCCAGATAAATCTGTTCCTGGATCATCTCTTGTAACGGAAGATGCTCTCCTTCCAAATACGCAACTTCCAGTTCCTGGCCCGACAATTCCACTTCCTCTTTCGCAAATCGCTCGGGATCCGCCGCGAGATAGGTTAAATGAAAACTTCTCCTTAAATCAAGCGGAAAGGAGTTCAAACAGCGGTGACAATTCGCGGTTATTCCGGCCGTAAACATACCTTCTATCGCTGCTTTTCGCGCATTTCCTTGTAGAAAAAGCTCAAATTCCAATTCGCCCCTGCTTTTCCAATCGGTCTCGACAATTTTCCAGGCATTTGGATGAACTTTTCGTTGTACTTTTAGCCCTTCTGCGGGAATATGTGACAAGTCAATGGATTCTTGATACATATGAATTTCCCCCCATTAATATTATGGAAATCAGCTGAATTAGACAACAATGCAGAAATGATGATAAAGTGCTGATAACTCGGTACTTGATAATGAATCTTCCGAATGCGTTAACGTTAAGTCGAATCTTTCTCACTCCCTTGCTCGTTGTCGTCCTGCTCACAAGAATTGATGGTAAGGAGATTTACGGAGCGTTGATTTTTGTCGTTGCCGCCCTGACGGATTATTTCGATGGATATTTTGCGCGAAAGAGAAATCAGGTCACGGCTCTCGGCAAATTGCTGGATCCGATCGCCGACAAGCTTCTAGTGAGCTCCGCTTTTATCTCGCTTGTGGAATTGAAACTCGCGCCGGCCTGGATGGTGACCATCATTGTGGGACGCGAATTCGCAGTGAGCGGGATCCGTAGCATTGCCGCCTCTCTTGGCCATATCATGCCTGCGAACTGGTTTGGCAAGACGAAGATGGTTGTGCAGATTTTCACAATCCTCGTTTTGATCATTGCCGATACCTACAAGGAACATTGGTTGCTGTTCGGTCGTTTCTTGTTATGGGTAACGATGGTCGTTTCGCTGATTTCAGCGGTGAGCTATTTGATCACCTTTATGAAGCTCCGAAGACAGCCGAGAATCGTGTGGAAGGAGGAAAATGAGCAAGAAGCAAGAAAAGAAAAAATCGTTTCGTGATTTTCAGGAAGATTTTGTCATTTTACTGGAAGAAGGATTTCGGACCGCCGGGCGGATAACGAAAAGGGAATTCGATCGCACGGCAGAAACGATCAAAGCAAAACTGGAAAACAAATACGGTAAGGAAAAAGTTGAAGATTTTTCAAACCGCGTGAAAGCGGATTGGGAACAAACCGTTCAGAAAGTTCAAGAAATGCGGATTCGTTTGGAAGCTGACGCGTCTTTCCGAAAGGGGAAACAAATCGGTGTTCAATTTCTTGAGGGCCTGGCTTCCGCGATCAAAAGGGCTGCGGATAATCTGGAAGCAAGTTTGTCTGATAAACCCACTTATCATGCGGGACAGGTTGTGGATAAGGGAGTTTTTGTTTGCGCAGGCTGCAGCAAAATCCAGGAAGTGAAACGGCGCAGGAAAATTTCTGCTTGCCCGGAATGTGGCGGGTCCGAGTTCCGAATGGCCTAGTGACTGAGCCCACCACAACAATCACCGATTATCTTCTGGCCGCCGAATGCATTTTCTTCGGCGCACTCCTGATTAGAAACAACCCAATTTGGGCCATCTCTTTTTTCATGCTTGCCATTGCCGCAGCAGCCGGAGGGACGTATCACGGATTCATCAGCAATCTGAGCGTTCCTGCAGCGGAAGCCATATGGAAAATCACACTGTACACAATCGGTCTCGCGACTCTGCTCATGCTGTTTGCGACGTTTCGCGTGTACATGCCGGACCCCTGGAAAAATATTTTTCTCGGTATCACGATCCTTCAATTCGGTGTTTATGTTTACATCGTTTCGGGCAGCAACGATTTTAGATACGTGATCTACAACTATGTGCCGGCGATGATTGCCATCCTGTTGATGGCGATTTTTCACAAAAATTTCTGGCTTGTTGTTGGGGTGTTGATTTCTTTTGCCGGTGCGGCGATCCAAAGAAGCGGCATGCAGCTGCATGAACACTTCAACTTTAATGACATCTACCACCTGGTTCAGATGGTGGCAATGTACTTTTTTTACCGCGGCGTAGTAGCAGAGCATTTGCCGTAGTCTATAAACGAGCGTGTTATCCTAAAGTTTGCTCAAATTAGAACAGACATTTTCCTGCGAGCAAATGCTCTGCCACTACAGAGCGAAGGTGTTACAAACCGACTGATTCCAGGCCTGCCATTGAATACTGGACGATTTCCTTTTCGTACTTCTTGAAGAGGGCGAGGTTTTCGTTCGGAACCGAATCGAGCGTGGAGTCCATCTTTTTTAACGCAGAATTCTTGGAAAGATTATCCAACTGAGATTGCAATTGGTCGCGCGTTGTCTGAAGCGCTTTTTTTGTGGCGTCCGGTGTCGCCGGATCTTTCAGTTGCTTATCAATGGATTCAATCATGTCACGCAGATTTTTTTCCGCCGCATCACTGAAAGATTGATCCTTTAAAACTTCTTTTGTTCCGCTGGCGAGCCATGTTTTGTACACAGCATTCACAATGTATTGATACTCTTCAGGCGACATCTTCTGCGCTGCAAGCGCCTTTGCGTGCTCCGCACGGAGGTCTTTCCAGAAGCTCCATCCTTTCGTTAAAACAGAAAGGTCGGGCTTGTCTTTATCCAGTTTCTTAAGTTCCCCTTCATAACGTTTATAAACACTAAAAATCTGTTTGCGGGCTGCGAGAAACCTTTGCATCTGTGATTCGGTGATCACTCCATTGGCCGGTGGAGTAAATGGATAATTCTGGCTCAACTGTTTCGTGGTTTTCTCAACGTCGCTTGTACCTTCGGTGAATTCCTTGAACTTGCTTCGCACAAAGAATCCACCTGCAGCGATGATGATGATTCCGATGACCAGAACTATGCCGCAGCCGATCAGGACAACTTTGGTGGCGGTCGATGCCATGGTCTACGAATAGAAAAGGTACTTTTTCCACTTCTCATCCACGCTCCCGTAATGGCGAAGCAGATGGATGAAGTGATAGGTTGAGCCCTTCCGTGGATCCTTCAACAGAGTGAGCCCGGCTTCTTCCGGGAGACGGCTCCCTTTCTGGACATTGCAACTGGGGCAGCAGGCGGCCAGGTTCTCCCAGTTCGATTCCCCCCCGCGGGACTTTGGAACGATATGATCCAGCGTTACTTCCTGCGACTTCAGCGGTTTTCCGCAGTACTGGCAGGAGAAACGGTCCCGAATCAGGATGTTGTTTTTCGAAGCCAGCTTCTTGCGGAAAGGAATATGGACAAAGTGAATCAGACGGATCACTGAAGGCGCTGGATAGCTGGAGCTAACTGACCGAAGATGAAAAAGACCCTGTTCCTGCATGACAGCAACACCCTTAAAAATCATGACAATGGCGCGATAAACATTGCAAATGTGAACTGGTTCGTATGTGGCGTTTAATACAAGAACGCGGCTGCTCAATCTGCCAGGGGAAGGAAGAGAGACGGAGTGATCGACGCGGGGTTTGTGAGTGCGAATCCCTCTCATCTGCCTCTACTCAAAAAATGAAACGGATTCGTTCTCTTCGAACGTCTCATTTCATTCGACAACATAAGATCGTAATTATAAAGTTCTACAATATTTAGTGTCAACGTCCATTCATTTCCCCTATTGACATCCTGCTTTTTCTGAGGGTATACTCACGAATTCTGAAAACGATTATGAAAATAGTTTTCAAGATTAGGAGAATATGAATGTTAAAGAGCGTGCTGTTTGGAGTGATCTTTATTTTATGTGTATCGTTCGTATGGGGAGAAACTCAAGAGGAGAAGATCAAAAAACTTGAACAGAGGATCGAACAGCTTGAAAAGCAACTGGCTGCTGCCACCTCCACAACGGACTCAAGCGGCGTACAGGAGATTCGGAGACAATTGGAGATTCTGGCTGCCGAAGTGGAGAAATTGCGTAGCGGAGAAGAGGCAGAAACAGAACTGGATGAATCGAAAAGAAAATCTCTGGGGCTGGGAAGCTCGGCTGCCACAGTGTATACAAAGAAGCAGGGACCGTCGCTTGCGGGTTATGGCGAGATGCTTTATGAGAATTTCGATAGTGAAACCGATGCTGGTGCGGCGTCAGGACGGACGGACCAGATCGACTTTGTGCGTGCCGTTGTTTACTTTGGTTATCGTTTCAATGAAAGGATTTTGTTCAATTCCGAGATTGAATTTGAACACGCTAATACGGATCTGGGTGGATCGGTGGCGGTCGAATTCGCTCATCTGGATTTTGCAATGAACGAATCTATTACTTTACGTGGAGGTATGGTTTTGCTGCCGATGGGATTGATCAACGAATTTCATGAGCCGAATTCTTATCTGGGTACTCATCGGCCGTTGACAGAGAACGTGATCATTCCCACGACCTGGAGGGAAAATGGCGCTGGTTTTGTTGGAAGCCATGGCATTTTCAACTATCGCGGTTATGTTGTTGCGGGACTGAATGCAGCCAACTTCACGTCGTCAGGACTGCGCAGTGGCCGGCAAAGTGGCGCCCGGTCGAAGCTCGGCGATCCCGCGTTTGTCGGGCGTTTGGATGTAAATCCTTCGCCGGGCATCGTTGTGGGCGGATCTTTCTTTGCTGGAAACTCAATCGTTTTTGGAACGACCGCGGCAGATATCGACGTCCCGACTCGGATTAGAGAATTCCATGGTGAATTCAAAAGGCATGGACTTCAGGTACGCGGCCTGTTCGCGCATGCTTCACTGGATGATGTCGACGAGTTGAATGATTTTCTGGGACTCACCGGTTCTTCCTCTGTCGGCGAATCGATGAACGGTGGCTACATAGAAGCCGGCTATAACATACTGGCCGGGAAAGGTGAGCATTCTCTGACTCCGTACATTCGTTATGAGTCTGTGGACACACAATCGGAGGTCCCTTCCGGCTTCCTGAGGAATCCTGCCCGCGACCAATCCCTGTGGACGGTTGGGTTGGAGTACAAACCGATCTCGAATATCGTAGTGAAAGCGGATTACATTGCGTTTGATAACAAAGCAAATACCGGAGTCGATCAGTTCAGCATATTGTTAGGCTATAGCTTC
This sequence comes from bacterium, assembly GCA_022616075.1. NCBI lineage: Bacteria > bacterium. The sequence goes on along the minus strand of JAKEFK010000354.1, from coordinate 3,452 downwards.
TAGATGAAAACAATTGCACTCTTGATTGTTCTTTTCGCAAACGCAGTTTTTGCGAAAACAATCGGTAGAGAAGAAGCGCTGAAAGCAGCGTTTCCCGGAGCGGAGATCCGTTCCCAGGTGATTTTCTTGACCGATCCGGAAAAGCAAGAAGTAGAAAAAGTTTCGGGCACGATAATTTCTACTGTATTAGTAGCAAGTTATCGTGCACTGCAAAATGGCAAGGAGATTGGCCGGGCATACCTGGACACGCATACGGTTCGCACAAAAAAGGAGTCTCTTCTTGTGATCCTTCATCCCGATGGAACGTTGAAGCGGGTTGAGGTGGTTGCTTTCCTGGAACCCCCGGAGTACCTGCCTTCGGAGCGCTGGTACCAGCAGTTTGAAGGAAAAGCGCTCGGTGAGAACCTGAAACTGGAGCGTGATATTCATGCAGTTACCGGCGCCACTCTAACGGCCAAAGCAACGACGGAGGCTGTCCGCCGTGTGCTGGCGATCGATGCGCTTTTGCAGCGTAAGGGGAAAAGCTCGAAGTGAACAGGTTGGAGTCCTGGCTCCTTCATCTTTCAACGATCGTGCTTACCGTCACCGGTCTCGGGTATGCCTGGATGCATTACCTGATGAAACCGGATGATCCGTTCAGTGTAGTCAATCATCCGTGGGAGCCTCACTTTCTTTCTACTCACATATTAGTAGCGCCACTCTTGATGCTCGGTTTTGGCATGGTCCTTCACAGCCACATTTTGTTTAAGATTTCAGCGGGAGCGCGCAGCGCGCGAAAAACCGGGCTGGTTCTGATTCCTTTGTTTGCCGCGATGGTGATCTCCGGTTACCTGCTTCAGGTGGTTGTTTCTGATTTCCGCAAGATCCTTCTATGGGTTCATCTTGGGACCGGTTCACTCTGGTCTCTGTTTTATCTGGTCCATCAAATTGCTTCCTATGCTCAACGGCGCGCCAAACAGAATGGTTCACCAAGATATCGAATTCCGGTCCAAGTCCTGTTGATCGTTGCGTTGGCCGGTATTGTTTTTGAATCGCAAGCAGAAACATTTGAACGTGAAGTCTATTCCATGGGAACGAGTCTTCGCATCGTCCTCATGGAAGAAGATCCGGAAAAGGCTTTGCTCGATAGTGAAGAGCTGATCCGCGTGGTGGAATCTGCCGACAAGCAACTCAGCACATGGAAACCGGACAGCGAGCTTTCCCGTTTAAATCAGGCGGAAATCGGGCAACCGGTTCGAGTTACGCCTCAACTATTTCAGCTCATCCAAAAAGCAAAAGAGTGGACAAAGTTAACAAACGGCTCGTTCGATCCCGGAATCGGAAGACTCCTGGAGGTATGGAAAGTTCATCATTCCGTTCGGATTCCGCCGGAAGTGGAAATCTCACGAACACTTGATGTAAGCGGACTTCGGTACATCAGCATGGATACTGAAACTCTCACGGTGTCGAAGATCAAAGATGTTCATATTGATCCCGGCGCGTTCGGGAAAGGGGAAGCTTTGGATCGCGCCATGGAAGTTGCTGCATCGAAAAAGATGGCACCGTTGATGATGGATTTTGGAGGTCAGATTGCGGTTCATGGTGGCGTTGCATGGCACGTCGCCATCGCTCAACCATCGAATCGGTCGGAAACGGAGGAGGATCTGTTTTTGCTGACAACAGGTTCTATTTCCACGAGTGGTTTTTCAGAACGATCCGGAAAAATCGGCCAGCGAGTCATCAACCACATCCTGAATCCGACCACCGGACATCCAGTAGAGCCGTTCGGTTCTGTTACAGTTTGGCATCCAAGCGCACTCGCAGCTGATATCTTGAGCACGGCGTTATACGTAATGGGACCCGAGAGAGGTTATCAATGGGCGACCCGAAATAAGATTGCCGCGGCTTTTGTGATCGATTCCCAGAAGAATATTCTGGAGACACTGGAATTTAAAAAGTTAAAGGTTAAAAGTTAACTTGGCGTCTTGGCGCCTTGGCGGTTGCATTTTTCACACAGCCCGTAGATTTCCATTCGGTGGTCCGTCATTCGAAAACCAAATTGCCGCGCGACTTTTTCTTGGAGTTTTTCGATCTGAGGATGAACAAACTCGATTGTTTCCCCGCAAGTAAGACAGATCATGTGGTCGTGATGAGCGGTTTTGTATTGCTGTTCATACCGGACTCGCCCTTCTTCAAAGTAATTTGCGCGCGCCAGATTGCACTCGCAAAAGAGTTTCATTGTGCGATAGATCGTGGTGAGCCCGATGCCGGGGTCCTGATAATTTACAAGCCTGTGAAGCTCTTCTACAGTCAAGTGCTTTTTCGACCGCAGGAAAACTTCCAGTATTGTTTCGCGTTGTTCGGTTCTCTTTAATCTTTTTCGGGATAAATGCTCCCTCAGTACTTCCAATTCTTCTTCCATGGCTTTTTGGAAATCGTTTTCAATATGTTAAGTGGGGTTGGCAAAAGCGTCAAGCGAATAACTTTTCGAAATTTGTGAAAACGGCCTCTGAGAGTTTCTGTTCGGTAAGGCTCCGGAGCGAGGCTATGAATCTGGCAGTTTCAACCACAAACGCAGGTTCGTTTCGTTTTCCTCTGTGTGGTACCGGCGCCAGAAAGGGAGCGTCCGTTTCTACGAGAATTCGATCGAGTGGAACACTTTTCGCGGATTCTTTTAAGGTGGTTGCTTTTGGGAAAGTCACAATTCCGGAAAAAGAAATATGGAAGCCGAGTTGCAGCAAGGGTTCCAATTCCGCCGGGGTTCCGGTGAAACAATGAATCATTCCCTGCCATTTTGAAGACAGCGAAGCAAGGATTTGAGCCAGCTCGGTATACGCGTCGCGACAATGGATCACCACCGGCATCTTTTTTTCTAGCGCCAGCTCGAGCTGTCTCTGGAATACAGAAATCTGCACATCCTGAGGTGAGTAGTTGTAATAAAAATCCAATCCGATTTCCCCCAGCGCTACGACGCCCGTCTGTTCGAGAAATTCTTTGACCTTTTTCTCCCATTTTGAGTCATACAGATTTGCCTGATGTGGATGAATTCCGAAACATGCAAATCGTTTTACCGAATGCGGGAGGTGCAGGCAGGTCAGAGTTCGTTCGAAACTCTGTTCCGTTGCTTCGCTGTTCACAAGCAGGACCTGAGTAACTCCGGCCTGGAAAGCCCTGTTGAGGACCTCTTCTTTTTTAGAAAAGAGGTCATCAGAATCGAGATGTGTGTGCGCATCGAGCCACCGGAGCATGAGGGATCAGGCTGCGCGAATCCTCAAACGTTCGACTTCTTGTTCCATTTTGCCGGTCCACATCAAGCCATACATTTTGAAATCTCCGATCAAGGAAAGTAAAGGATATTGAAATGTAGCCGGTCGGTTTTTTTCAATCAGGAAATGACCGGCCCATGCGAAACCATAAGCACAGATCACCCCTGCAAGAAGACTGATTAAGGATTGAGTGAGAACCGCATGTAT
>JAKEFK010000353.1 GCA_022616075.1 bacterium | reverse complement strand
TTTTCAACTTTCCAGATATCGAAATCACTTTTTTGAGGCTCTCCGTATTTTAGCGGACGGTTGGAAATGAAGTAGAGAGTATTTCCATCTTTTGTGAAGTACGGATCCGCATCCCAATACTGTCCGGAGAAAGATGCGATTTCAGGTTCTTGCCATTTCCCTTGTTTGTAGTGGGACACAAAAATTGTCCACTTGGTTAGATCGGGAGCCATTTTTACGAAATAAAGTGTATTGCCATCGGAAGAGAAAGCCGGATGAGTTTCATAATCACCCGTGCAGATGACTCCATCCGCGAAAATGCGAGGCCCGGGCGCGCTCCCTACATCAAATGATAATTTCGGAGTCTGCGCGCTCGGACTGCTACTTGTGAGAAGGAGTATCAGGAGGGTGTAGTTGCAGAGCATTTTCCATGATAGGTTCAAATGTGAGCTATAGATTTTGCGTATCAACATGCAAAGTCCTCAATGCTTATTTCGAAAATGCTCTGCCACTACGGCTCATTAAGACTCATTGGGAAGTGCCAGCGAAGCTTGACCGAAAACATACTTCCATCCGTTCGGGGTTTTAACATAGGTGTCGCTAAACCACAGTTTCCGATCGAAGGACTTCTCGCCCCGCTTCCCCTTCACCCATAATTTTGCCGTAACCACCGCTGTGTCACCCCAAACGCGCACCTTTTGCGAATCGTCAACTTCCACCTGTTGTTCGTAAACAATATTCTTGGCGCGGGCCTCGTTGATCAGATCGGGTTTTGTATATACCGTTCCATTTCCAAGAACGAGAACAAAGTCATCCGCAAGGATTCGATCCATCGTATCCGCATCGTTTCGTGCTACTGCTGCCTGGTATTCTGTGTCCAATGACGCGACGATCTCCGCGTCACTCTTCGGTGATTCCCTGGTTGCGGAACCGGAAATGATTGTTCCGAAAATCAAGATAAGCAGTGGAATAGATAGAAGTTTCAACATCGAGAAATACTCGTAATCAAATGAAAACAGTATTTTCATAAATCCTCCTTACAAGGAACGAACCATGAATTAGAGTTTTGAATCATGCTATGCCTTGATTCATCCGCTTACTCGCCGTTTTCGGACATGACTATTTGCTGAGAGGAACGCTGCCTTCCAGAATTGACTGCTTCAATCGAGGGATCTCACCGGCGTTCCAGAGCTGTACGCGGTGTACCATACGATAGAGCAGCGGCCCCCCATCGGGGCGATCAGTCCGCTCTAATGGACGTGGTATGCAAACAAACTCAACTTCCAGCGCATCGCTTTCCGCGCGTACCACGGCATATCCGTGTCCGCCAAGATCCACATGCGAAAGGTGGGGTGAGACATCCACGTTTCGTTCTGCGAGCGCCTTTCTCAAGTCTCCCGTTTGCTTCAACGTCAGGCTGGAACGCACTCTCTACCTCCATCAATTTGCGTAGGGTACCGATCTCTTCGCAAAAGACAAATGTTTTGCCATGAACGGTTCATAGAGACGAACAAGTGGGAGATTCCGAGCTTTCCTTCCATATATATAGATTGAGCGGAACGGATTCATTTCAAATCGAGTAAACTGTTTCGGAGGTTGGCGGTGGCGACGGACCTGAAGAAGATAATAAGGGACTTAACATCATTCTATGATTTCAAAGATAAGATTGTTGTTGCCGTCGGCGCCGGCGGCGGACAGCTTGCCGACTACGGGCGGGCCACTCGCCAGGTAATCGCTGTGGATAGAGACGAGGCTGAGCTCGAACGGCTTCTGACTGTTGCGAGGGATCAAGGTCTGGCCGACAAGTTTACGCTTGTGCCCGGGGATTTCCTTACGTTGCAGCCCACGGGCGACTTAGTGCTCTTTGAATTCTCCCTTCACGAGATGCCAGATCCGGAACGAGCGCTCGCTCACGCAGCGACTCTCGCACCTGACGTTCTTGTGATCGATCACGCTTCCGGTTCGCCCTGGTCATGGTATGCGTGCGAGGAAAGAAGCGTGATTACTGCGTGGACGGCGGTCGCGGGAACTGTGGTCCGCCGGCAGTTCGATGCCGAGGGATTTCAGCATTTCCGCAACTACGCCGAACTGGAAGCCAAGATCGCACATCGCGGACCGAGGAGTCTGGAACGAATTTCGCATTATCGTGGCAACATCGCGATCACGATACCAATGCCCTACCGGCTCACCCTTATTTAAGCAGCCATTTTCAGATTTCAGATTCGAGATTGCAGATCGAAAATTGGAGAATTGTAGATTTGATGAGCTTTTGGTGCGGTTTGTAACGCCGGCGAAGGCAAATTGCTGTTAGATATTGTCCTATGCGAGCGACAGCGAGCATGAAAGGACCTCTTCCGAGAGATCGCGGGTATCTTCCACATCTGGAGGCTCGCGGCGCAACGTACTTTCTTACGTTGCGACTCGCTGAAATCAGTAATGCAATCTTAAATTCTTTACCGTTTCCAGATCCGCTTGAACCATTCAGGGTATTCGATCACCAGGCCATCAGAGTCCACCGGTAGATCGGTACTGAATCCACTGTCCAAACCCTCAAAATGATACACAGTTCCGGTCTGATCCTGAGATTCGAGCGTGTATCTTTGGGATACTGATTTTACTTGCAGATCGGGTAGAGTTATGAAAACAACATCGATCGTTTTGCTCTCCTGGCGATTTAAAGCCAGCCTCCGGATGGGAAGGGTATTGGTAAATGGTGATGCCTGGATATCTATATCTATACAACCGTCAACTGATGCAACCTGTTTCCCTTTTTCATCAGTCCAATGACCGAATCCATCTGAGCGCAACGACAGGACTTCCGGGTCCTTGCCCAGTCTGGTCATTTCGACTTTTCGCACGCGCCATTCGGAATCGCATTCCAATCTGTACTGGATTCGGTAAGAGTATTCGTCCAAGTGAATGATCCATCCGTCCGCCATGACGGCTTCATCAGCGGTCTGCAATCGAAGATACTCAAACGTTCGTTCATCCAACGAAACCCACATTGCTTCACGTTCCATAATGTTTCCCTGGAACTTTAGTTCAATTTGGAGAGCGGCGCTATCAGAATCTTGCGAGTCTCTTCAACGATGCGAGTGGAAGCGATTTCACGTAACTGGCTCGGGGCGAAGCCGACCAATTGCCGGAAGGAGGCTGTAAAGTGACTATGGCTGGAAAAGCCGAGATCCAGGGAAATGGTAGTGAGGTCCTTATCCGTGTCCAGAAGAAGATCTACGGCTCTTGCCAGTCGTGTGTGTAATAGATAACGGTGTAAAGGCACACCGACCTTTTCGCGAAACATGCGGGTCAAATGGAATGGGGAACACTGCAACGCGAGAGCAAGCGAATGCAGGCTCCAATTCTTTTCGGGATGCAACAGTAGAATCACCTTTGCAGTTTCGACCTGCCGGGAGAGGGAATTGCAGCGTTGTGGCATTCGATTTTCGCGCGAGCCCAGCAACGCGTGAGAGAGTAACGCAACACCGGTCTCCTCGACTTCAAGGGGGCTGGCCATTTTCTGCTTCAATCTTCGCCATATCAAATTTCGGACGGCCATTGCGGATGGTGAAAGAAGACTGTGTGTGCCAACGGAAGTAACGCCCGACGAATGAAGGACTCCTTCCAGCACCTCCTGAAAGCAACTCACCGAAAATTCCACGACAAGGCAATCATCTTCAGCCGATATGGGATGGCTGACTCTGCAGGAACGTCCTGCGGGAAAGATTAGAGCGACGTTCGGTTCAGCAAGGACTTGCGTTCCATGGGAGAAATGTTCGATGAACGCGCCGCGTAGCGGAAGGACCAGAGTATCAGCATCCGACGTCTCCACGTCGCTCGTTCCCTTCTCTGCTGACCGGCATGCAACGTAGCGAACGCTCAGGAGATCGCCTTTGTAATATTCCGTTCTTTCCAGGCTCATTGTTGCTGGCCATTCTATCAAGGTGTTATCGATTCTGTTTCATTTTTTGTCGCGAAACGTGCGCACAGAGGAACAAGTAACAGAATTTCGCTGACAAAGCGGCCTGAGTCAGTTCTCAATTCTGCGGAAACAGAATAACCACGTTCGGAGCCGGTAGCTCCATTCTGCGCGCGCCTCCCGCATTCTTTGGTGCAGGTTCCCATCGTTGGCCGCGGAGAACAGCATCGATGGTTTGAAAAGCACCCAGAACTTCAAAGTTTTTAAAGACATAAGGCATACCTTCCGCTGCAAGCGTGGAGTTCGCATCGCTCACATGGAAGTGAAGGTGAGGTCCGGATGAGCTGCTTCCAGAATTTCCCAGCATGCCAATCACCTGGCCGCTTTTGATTCGATCACCGGGCTTCACTTTGATGCTGCCATGTTTCAAGTGCTCGTAGAACGCGTATCGCCCATTGCCCAGATTCAGCGTTACATAGTTGCCGCTTGCATTTTCGAGAGGCATTGGCCTTTGCGAAGTGCTGATGAATTCATACTCTGGTATATCATCCTTAGCATTCGCAACGATGCTGTCTGCTACCGCCAGCACTTCGGTTCCATAACCGTGCCAGTTCGCAACCTTCGATTCATCGCCTTGCGCGTGCATCGCATCATCGTTCAGACGGAACAAGTCTATTGCGAACCGCGCAGGGATTCGCGCTTTTCCTTGAATGGTGTAGATGGAAGTGCGATGTCCGCGCGGCATCGCAGGATCGTAAACCGCTATCCATGGTCCGCCTCGCAAGGGAGCGTTCAGGATAAGCGGAGGGTCGATTCGAATATCCAGGGCCTCTGTTTCGACGGCTCCCTGTTCGCGACCCGAAGTTCGCATCAAGTCGAATTCGATTTTATGCAGCAGCCGTGTGGGAGTTGCAACTCCTTCATCGAGCGCTACCCAAAGATATAGGACCGTGTGCGTACCGCCCGCAATGAGAAGTTGATTCGGCAATTTTGAATCGGAATCGCGCCTGCCGGCTAACGCGGCTAATTCCGAACCACCGTAGCCGGCCAGCAAAATCCTGCGATCCGCGTCACTTACTTCCAAGCGTGTCAGAAGAACATCAATGGTCATAAAGTTTCGCAACTGCAGCTCATATGCAAGGTGGCTTTTTCCAGCAATCTGGACCGGGATGGGCGACACCGGAATCTGGATATCAACCGATTGAACAATCTGAGTCCTTGCTGGCGTAGCGTAAATGGTGGGAATGTTCATCGCCAGCATCAGTGCGACAAGTACGAATGCGTTCGAGCTGTTAATCACAACCAATAAGATTAGCTTTTGTTACGGCGGAATCAATCAAATACGCAAGAATTTGATAGTGGTAGGAAGAACTGATTAGCTAGAATTCCTCCATGGAGGTTTTTCCCAATGTTAATCAGGTCAAAAAGAATACGCCTACTTACCGTTTTGTTCTGTCTCCTGATTTGCTGGGTGAGCAGAACCATGGCTAATAATTCCCGGAATGCAATGATCTCAGTCCTGCCTGCCGAAAATCCGCATCCTTCCATTGAAAAACATTCCAAATTGTTTGACGGCCTTGTCGGAGCCTGGGACTGCGATTTTTCCAGCATTGGAGAAGACGGCAAAATCACCCGCTTCAAGGGCGAATTGTTTTTTGGATGGATCCTCGATGGTCGTGCTTTGCAGGACATCTGGATCTCTTTTCCCAGAGATCCATCTGGGGAGCGCAACATTGGCACAACGATCCGATTCTACGACACAAAAGCCGGAATCTGGCGTGTTGTGTTCATCGCTCCTTCTTATGGTGGAATTACGACTCTAACCGGCGGCGCCGAAGGTGATCGAATCGTGCTCAACGGAAATGACAGTGATGGTTCATTGCTTCGATGGTCATTCAATGAGATCAAACAAGATTCGTTTGTGTGGCGCGGCGAAATCTCCCGCGATCAGGGTAAGACCTGGTTCCTCGCGGAGGAACACCACATGACGAGACGAACTCGAAATGTTCGATCCTGGCTCCCAAAACGTCGGTAATTGGAACGAAGGGAGGAAAATGCTTTTCATTGGCGGAGAGTTTAAAAATCTTGTTTGAGCGGGCTTGCAAAAGTTCATAAATATTCGTGTCCGAAAATGGCCAGCCGCCGATCGCGTGCATCGATACATTCCTTCACCGTGCAGCAACTTTTAGCTGCGCAGAAAAAAAGAAACGAAGGAGGCTTTTGTGAAAACTCAGATCGCGCGATTTTTAATTTTTGCTGCAGTGCTGTTGGCTCTCATCACCTATAGCAGTGATTTTGATGCCGCTCAGGGGCAGCAGCTTTACAATGTAATTCCACTCCCCACGTACGATGAAATACTCAACGCGGGTATCAGTATAAATAATAC
>JAKEFK010000352.1 GCA_022616075.1 bacterium | reverse complement strand
TTGACTGCGTTTCTTCTGAACCAAAGGGAAAACCTTTTACCGATAGACAGATAGCTAGCGCAATAATTCACAGGGAACCTACGGAAGCCGAAATCCGGAGTGTTCGTAAGTCCCGCGTCCAGCTTAAGATTCCTTCATATACTGAAAGACGTGCTTCACATTTGATTGCCCAAACGATAAAGAATCGACACAACGTGAATTCATCTGAACTGTCCAGAAGAACGACAGTAAGACTTTTAGTGGAGGACACGATCAGATCTGCTATGGAAAAGGAAACCCAGGACAATCGATACACTGATCAAAGAATTTGCAATATGATTCGGGAAGGGTTCGCCACGAAAGTTACTACAAAGTTAGTTGGGGCTGTAAGAAAAGACTTGGGAATTGCTAACATTCAACAGAGATGGAAAGGATATCCACCTTCGAAACAATCTATTGAGAAGCTAGTCGATCCGAAGGTACAACTTCAGGAAATCTCCGCAGCCATTAAGTCCATTATTCTTACCGAAGGAGTGGACAATGTCTATTCAGATAGAGCTATTGCCCGAAAACTAGAATCTGAATTTGGCATTAAACCCGTCACGGGTCTGGCAGTTGGGACACTGAGAAACAAATTGCACATCCCCAATGTATATGATAGATGGAAACAACTCATACCGTCGTCCACTCCGAAAGGACTGCTTATCAATCCTCCATTTACTTCAGAGAAACTAGGAACGTTTCAAGTCCGGTCGGAAATTAGGCGAATAATTCTTGAAGAGGATCCGAATAGCCCACTGACTGATGCGCAGGTCGCGCAAGCGTATACGGAACGAACCGGGAACAGACTTACCGAACTAAGAGTAACGAAGCACAGAAAGGCGCTTGGAATTCCTAACCGGAAGGATCGTACTCAACAAAAAGGAGATTCCACAACTCGATACCTTTTTGAATAAGACTTGGCCCCTCGGCTTATCAGGGTGAGAAACCGAGAACTAGAAACCTTTCTTTCTCCACTTGCTGCCGCCACGCTCACAGTAGGTACTGACTGTATTTTTTTTTCAGACTGGGCCTTCGGGCAAATGCTTTTTCCAGTAGTTGCCGGACTTCTTCAGATCTTATCTTCGTTGTGCCATTCCCTTGCGTTCTTGTTAGGAGGACAGCTTTTAGAGCGATCGACTCAGCATTGTTTGGATTCAAAGACAATGACCGCTCCGCCATTTTCAGACCATCTTGGATGGCAATCGTCACATTGATTTGAGATGGAGCTTCCGCCTTAAGCTTGTACAACACGGCATAAAGTCGGTACACGTCCGAATTCTCTGAATTAATAGAGGAAGCGAGTGACAACGCCTTCTTTGCGGCGTTAAGTGCATTCTCTGCATCCACTTTCTTCCCTAGCTGCCACTCCGCAATCGTAAGATTCAGCTCAGCTGAAGCAAGACAAGTATCAACGCTATTGGGATTGATTTGAAGTGCGGTGTTTAATTTTGATAATGCTTCTTCCCAAATTTTTCGCGGATCCCTTCCGATTTTGGCTTCCCAGATCCCACGCAACATTTCTGACCTGGCTAACAAAACGAGTGTCCAAAAGTCCTCCGGAATAATCTGTTTTGCCTGGTTAAGCACAGTAACTGCTTTCTTAATATTCTGTGATGGGTTGCGGTTTTCTTCCAATTGATATTCAACCATCGTTAGGTATGGTAAAGCCATGTTCTGGAGTGTTACGGCTGAATCGGGATTGATTGTTAGCGACTTTTCAAACGCTTTCAATGATTCGCCTATCTCTTGAGAAGGATCGAGACCGTTTTTTACTGCGTACGAGGCAGAATGAGCTCGTATGATCCCGATCATTGTCCACGCAAAGTCGTCTGAAGGATTGTACCTGAGAGCTTTATTGCAGGCCTCAATAGCTCTATCGAAGTTGTGACTTGGACTTACACCCCGACCTGCGTCATGCAAGCCTAAATAGAAATAACTTGCTGAGGAATTTGAGTAGCTTAAACTTTGCCTGGGGTTCAACTCAGATGCCTGGTCATAAGAACTGATGGATTCTTGAAGAAATTTAGTCGGATCGTGACCGCTCTCGTAGGCGTGCATTCCCATCATTTGATAAACGTTTCCTTTATTCATACTGATTCGAATATTTTTTACGTCCTTAAGCACTGTCTCATAACTCTGAGCACTCTTTGTGAACCAGGGAATTGGATTCTCTCCACGATCTGTCAGATAAAGACCGTTTCGCCAGCTAGCGTTAGCGGAATTTAGATGCGCTTCAGCGTTGTGCGGCTCGAGTGTCAGCGCCCGTTTTGCGCTTTCCATCGCTCTTTCATAGATTGCTCTGGGGTCCTGGCCATGGTCATGCATATACTCCCCAAGCGCAACGAATGCCTGAGCCAGCAGGTTCAGCGCAACCGGATCTTTTTCCAAGGTGACGGCTTTTTCCGCATCACTGATTGATTGGCGTAGAAGCGTTTCCGGGTTTTCGCCTCTGGTGGCGATGCAGGTGCCATACAAGTATTTTGACCATGCTCTTTCTTTGTAAAGAGAATTACTCTGATTATCCGCTAGTATTCCACTATCGCAGGAAGCCTTGGCGAGCCGGAATGGTTCATCGCATTCCTCTCCCTGCTGCTGGTTGATGTCGAGTACTTCATTCCACATCGCGCATAAGCTGCCGTGGATTTCTGGATCGCTTCTGCCAAATTGGATTGCATCCTCGTAATGCTTTTGTGCAGCTGAGAGAAATCCACGCGCGGTTATGTAGTCACCCTGTGTGCGTTTTTCCCTCGCACGGGCTAATAAGACGTCACCTTGAAGACTCCTGGCTTCATAAAAGTAGGGTTTCCTGATGGATGCTTCTTCAGCAAGCTTCCATGCTCTGTCGTATTGTTTTTCGTATAAAGAAATCAATCCCTCGTAGTAATACTGGTCTTCAGACTTCCTTCTGTCGTTTGTTTTCAAGTATTGCAATGCCGGAGTTAGATAGAGCTTTGTTATTTCTTTCTTTCTCTCATCTGCAAGCTCCTTATCATGGATGCGATCGGCGGAAGACAGAGAGTCCTGATACATTTTCCCCAATACAAGACCGAGTGCGCGCGAGACATTTGATTCTTTGTAGTTACTCCTCCACGCCTCTTCTAGATGTTCGTATGCTTTGGAGTATTTCTTTTGGGCTAAGTAACCTCTTCCAAGAGCATAATGCCCAGGGCCTTTCGCGACCGAACCCAGTGTTTCCATCTTGGACTTAATATTGTGCATCTCGGAAGCGACTAGATTTTTCTCTCGAGTCACGTCATGGAGCGGGCTGGTATACCCGAATCTCAAAATGGATTCAACGCGATTGACGGCTTCGCCGAAACTTTGCGCAAGTTGGGCCTGTTCGCGTGCTGTTACGCGCGCGTTAATGGCAATTGAACCAAAAACAATAATTGAGACCAAACCAACCAGTCCGATTGAAACCGCCGTTCTGTGTTTTTTTGCTCGTTTCTTGATCC
>JAKEFK010000351.1 GCA_022616075.1 bacterium | reverse complement strand
TATGCCTGATGGCCGATGGGGTAATTTGGAATTATCCGAAGCACATGCAGAAACTCCTCTTCCGATGCTGCCCAGTCCCATTCATAAATGGCCTTGAGTGCGGCTAACGAAGCCCGAGCTTCAGCAAGAGAGCTATCCAGATTCAATGCTGTCAATGCAGCGGACTTCGCTTTCGGGTAGGCTTCCTGTGGCGAAAGATCACCCCAGAATTCCAGCAGCCGGTAACAGTCAGACAGACCAACGTAAGCTCTGGCGAAGCCGGGATCGCTGGCAATCGCACGGTTAAATTCGCTCAATGCCATCTTCAGCCCATCTTCCGATTGCCGGTTCCAGTGGAATCTTCCCTTCAGATATGCATCATATGCTGGCATGGAGGCCGTAGATGGACTCAATTGATGGTCGCCGGTTGTTTGAAGGAAACCTTTCATCAGAGCCAGGACCACGGAACGTGAAATCTCTCCCTGAATTTTGAATACATCTTCCAGCTCGCTCTCATACACATCAGACCAAATGTGAAGACCACTCGAAACATCAATCAATTGCGCCCTGATCCGCAGCGTGTTTTGATATTTGCGCACACTTCCTTCCAATACGGCTTCTACGCCCAACTTCTTGCCGATATCACGGATGTCCTGGTAAGCTCCTTTGAACGCAAAAACCGAAGTCTGCGCTGCAACGCGCACACCCTCCACCCTGGACAACTGAAACATAATTTCTTCTGCGATTCCATCACTTAGGTACTCTTGATCGCGCTGCGGACTCATATCTGCGAATGGAAGTACTGCAATTGTTTTTAAACCGTGCTCACGGATTGCAATTGTCTTAGCAGGAACCGTGACCCGTTTGAATACTGGTATATAACTGCCCTTCGGGAGATCGATACGAATCGCGCTCTCCTTTCCTTCCGTTTCATAATACTCGCGCAGTTTGGACCGCAGACGTCCAGCTTCAACCCGGATCGTCGCATCGATATGCGGATCAAACGAAGAGGGACGATCATAGACTTCGACAGCAATCCTGTATTCGTTAATTTGATCGGCGCGCTCCTGTAGACACTCTTCCACGGAAAAACGCAAAAAGCGGATCATTCTTTCGGATCTGATAAATGCAGAACTCTTCAAAATAGATTCGAGGTGAGCCCGCACCACCTCCGGCTCTGGAGAATCAGATGCAGAAATCTGTGATGAATGATCTTCAGGCGGTTGACTCATCCGATAACCTTACACGAAATCTTTGTCAAAATTATACCGGCAAAACATCCTGCGTTGGATTGTTCCAAATCCCCGAACTGTTTTCGTAAAGCTGTTTCACCAGATTGGGAGTAATCGGACATTCAACTCTGGCGTAATCAAAACCATGTGATTTTTTTGAACGGCCACCCAGTCCTCTTTCACATCGGTGAGCGGTTCCGATGTAATGATTACCGCTTGTTCGGGCTGATCTGCCTGAACCATTCGGCACACCCTTTCGTGACATTCGAATTTCGTTCCGGAGGAAAAGTAAAGTGATGCAGGCTCCAGCACAGGATCACTCACATACCGCGTTGCGATCACGCTCTGTCCATCGGTTACAGCAAAGTTGTAATACGACGGTTCTGTAATGCCGGTTTCCTTGCTCCATGAGCTGAGCTGCCGGATCGTTCCCAGCATCGTTTGTGCTAGCTGTTCGGCCGAATAATGATCCATGCGATAAGGCAGCAGATTTAGGAACACTGCAAAAGCATGCTCGGAATCACTGGTCCCCTGGATGAAATTATACAAATCATCCTTGAGCGACTGTCGAAGCCGGCGTTTGATTTTGAGAAACTGCGCGATCGCTCCATTATGCATCCAGAGCAAGCGTCCATACTGAAATGGGTGGCAGTTCACTTCACTCACCAACATTCCGGGAGAAGCTGCGCGAACATGAGAAAAGATGCAAGAAGAACTGACTTTCTCTGCGATTCGATGGAGGTTCTGATTACTCCATGCAGGCGTTATGCTGGTAAACAGACACGGGGTACGGTCCACTTGAGGGACATACCACCCTACTCCAAAGCCATCGCCATTCAGTGGTTCACTTCGTTCCCGGGCCTTATAACTTTGCCTGATAAGAGAATTTCTGGGACGCGTAAGCAATTCGGCAAGGAGAATCTCTCTGCCGGAATAAACTAGAAAACGACACATGCTTTTTCCTCCTTATCCCTTAAAAACTAAAATAATAGAATCTTAATATTAGATTTATTTGGTTAGTGTGAGCCTGAATCCGTCTTATCTAATTACCTTAGCATTTTTGACTCATTAAATACTAACCATTTTCAGTATTTTCAGACTCAATGGCGGCCAGCGTTGCTTTCAGTTGTTGCAGGAATTTTTCTGGCGGGAGAAATCCTTCGACTCGCGAGTCCAGCATCTCATTACCATCGGGTCGCAAAAATATCAGTGTCGGCACACCCATGACTCCATATTCAAAACGCAAGAACATGGATTCGTTGGAATCTATTTGTGTAAGATCAACTCGAAGTTTTTTAAAAGATTCCGATAACGAAATCACTCGAGAGTCGCTGAAGGTTCGCCGTTCCATCTCATGGCACGGGACACACCAGTCGGCATAGAAGTCAATCATGACTGGTTGCCCTGCTTCCAACGCGCTTTGTAATGTTTTCGTAGAGTACGGCTCCCATTGCATCTGTTGCTTTTGAAGAAAAGAAAAAGAAACAATGCTAAGAACTACAGCGATCGATCCGGCGGCCCACTGGATTTTTCGAAAGACTTTTTTCGTTTTGCCTGACTTTTCTAAGAATCCGAGATAGATTCCGCCAGAAAAAAGAAAGATGGGTACCACATAAACTGCAAACCGGGGTATTACTGCCAGCATCAGATAAAAGAAGCCGACAGCCAACAGAATCACAGCAAATACTTTTTTCACCCAGACCATCCAGAGTCCGGATTTTGGTAGCTTTGTTAAGAGTCCCGAAAATGTCCCGAACAGTAGGTACGGGGTTCCTAAACCGAGTGATAGAACAAAGAATGACCAGAAACCAAACCACAGATCCTTTTTTGTCCCTACGTAAGTTAGCAAAGCAATGATCGGTGGACCAATGCAGGGCGCGGCAAACACTCCAACTGCGAGGCCTGAGACATAAATGCCAAGGGTTGCAGCGGCACTGCTCCGTGTTGCTTTTCCAAGTTTGTCTACTATCCAAGAAGGCATTCTAAGCTCGTAAAACCCAAACATACTCAAGGCCAGAGCAAACAATAGAACCGCGATTGCAACCAGTACCCATCGGTTCTGCAACCATGCTCCGAATAGCCCTCCGCTCATTGCTGCAAAAACCCCAAGCGCACTGTACATGGTGGCAATACCAAGAACATACAGGAGCGCTTTCAGGAAAACATGCAGCGTTCTTCTATGGTCTTGTGCACCGAAAATAGAGACAGTTACCGAAAGCATCGGGTAAACGCAAGGGGTCAAATTCAAAGCTAGTCCAATGAGAAAGATTCCCAAGAAACCGAGAATTGAACCCTTTGTTTGAAACAGCGTTGAGATTTTTACACCCGGATCTATCGTTTCCGCGTAAGACGTACTTACAGTAAGCAGCAGAACGATGACTGCAATCAGCAGGATTGGTTTTTTGTACATAGTATAAACGTGCTCTTGAGAATATGTTGGGAAAGTGCTTCCTATTCTTTAGGTAAATGTAAGGAAACATACACTTCATTGTTTCATGCGTATAGTCCTTTTATCCAATCAAATTACAGATGTAATCGCCATTACAAAACGCGTGACCAGAAAACATGAAAGGGACAACTGAACTAGTGAGGCTATGGAAACCATGAGGCAGCGTGTTCGAAAGGACCTTTTATGCTGAATGTACCAAACATCAAAAGAGCCCTGAAGATATCTGTCATAGTAGGTTCAATTCTAGCTCTACTCAATCAGTATGAAGCCGTTAGAAGCCTCTCGTTCTCGTTGCCGCAATTTGTCCGGCTGACAATGAACTTTATCGTTCCATTTACAGTTTCACTATATTCATCATATTCCAGCGCAAAGGATAGATCTTGAAAAGCCGCCTTGTTTCAGTGTTCGTCTTATTTGCCGCAGTGTCAGCCGCTATCGGCGCCGGATCAAACGACGACCCATCTCCCAACCTTTATTCTTCCTACATCGGTGAATGGATCGGAAAGTTCTACGTGTACACGCCTGATGGAAAACTTCTGAAGAGCATGGCGGTCCATCATGTCTACAGGGAAAGCGGCAAATACACATTGGAGGGAACGCAGACCGTTACCTATGACGATGGATCCAAAGAGAATGTTCAGGTGAAGGATTATGTGGAAGCTGGGAAGCTTTTCTGCCGGGTCCAGTCGGACAGATTTGGACTCAAGATACTGGAAGGACGCATGGAGGGAAATCAAATTTTTTGGTGGCGAACGGAAAAAGGTGTAATCGAATCGTACCGTGAG
>JAKEFK010000350.1 GCA_022616075.1 bacterium | reverse complement strand
GGCCAGACTTCTGCGGTTCGGAGTTCCTTGTTCGATATTCGGACTTCTCTCCGCTATCATTTTGGTTGTCGGCTATGCCGCGTTAGGTAAGAAGGGAGATGAGGAGATATTTGAGATGTGGGGATTAAAAAGAATATCTCCTTATCTCCATCATCTCCACATCCCCCCTTCTTACACTACTCGACAATTAATCTCCCGCGCATTTGAAGGTGTTTTTTCCCGCAGCGGACCACGCAGTAAAAGATGAACTCTCCTGCCTTATCGGGCGTGAACTCTATTTTCACGGGCTGGCCGGGGGCTACTTCCTTTGCAATGTTGAACTCATCGATCGCAAAACCGTGCGCCACATCCGTTGCCTTTACAAGCAAAACAACCGGCTCCCCTTTCTTAACACGAATCACATCCGGCGTATAAAAGGATTTTTGACAACTGATTTCGATAGTTGTTGGCTCTGAAAAAAGAAAGAGCGAAGGGGATAAACAAAGCGCAAAAATGAGAATCCAGTATCTGATTTTCATCTTCAACATCTTCAGGCTTTTTCCTGAATCAGCTTCTTTAAATAAGCGTCGAGCATCTCGTTTTCATACGTTACTGTATTTAAGAAAAGGCTCTCCTTGAAATAATGTTGAAGCTGTTCGGTTGTGAGCTGTTGCAAAATGTTTTCGATTTCTTTCATCACATCTTCGTACGAGTGTTGGAGTTCTTTGCGAAGTCCGACCTCCTGGTAGATTGCTTCGATCATGGAGAGCAGATCGCCATCGAGGTTGAGCTCATAGCCGCTGGATAATTTAATCTTTTTCATAAATCACTCCCTTCCCGTTGAAAGGCCGCTACAGCATCTTCAACATCGTTGTAAATAGCAAAAAGTGTTTTTGCTTTCGCTATCGCGAGCAACGTATCAATTCTGGGCTGCACGGCAGCCAGGTGAATCCGCCCACCTGCGGCTTTCGTTTTTCGATAGAAATCCATCAAGCATCCAATGCTGGCGCTGTCCATGAACGCGACTCTTCCCAGATCCATCACAAAGTATCGGTAACCTTCCTGCAGATAACCGGCCCACTCGCGCGAGACCTGGTCGAGCAGTTCGTACACCATTCGTTCGAAAGGAACGCGGATCGTTTTGACTTCGTTTTCGGTGGCACTCATTGTTAAACTCCTTGTATCGTGGCGATCCCCTTGATCTTTTCAGCGAGCTCGGCTCGTCCACGATGAATCCTTGATTTCACTGTCCCTTCCACCAGTCCGAGCTGCTCTGCAATCTCTTTGTACGACATTCCTTTCAAATCACGAAGAACCAGCACTGTCCTAAGATCATCCGGCAATTCACTCAAGCTTTGCCTCAAACTTCTGGAACGTTCCGCCGCTTCCATTGTTCCTTCCGGTGAGAGTCCTTCGAATTTGAACTCTTTGATTTTATCGAGACCCTGACTGAGCAGTCTCTTTTCCCGTTTCGTGCTGCGGTAATAATCGATGCAGGCATTGCGGGAAATGCTGACGAGCCACCAGGAAAAATCCTGCTCTTTTTTATAAGAATCGAGAGCTTTGTAGACCTTTAGAAACACTTCTTGGGTGAGATCTTCAGCCTCCTCAAATCGCCCCGTGAATTTGTAAGCAATTCCGAATACTTTTCGCTTGTAGCGCGTCACGATCTGTTCCCAGGCGGATTGGTCCCGATTCAGACAACGTTCGATTAATTCCAGATCTGTAGGTTGTTCCAAGATGAAGTAAATATTATCACACTGTTTTGCGCCGTAGGGGCGCCGCATTTGTGCTTTTTAGAAATGCTGTGCCCGAAATGCTCGGGCTGAGGATTCGGAAAAAACGCGAATGCGCAGCCCCTACAAATGATATGCTGAATATTAAGCCATGAAGATTATTTCTACTCATGTAAATGCGGATTTCGACGGATTTGCCGCGATGGTCGGACTACTCAAACTGCATCCGGATGCGCATCTCGTGTTTCCGGGAGCAAAAGAACCGACACTCAGACATTTTTTCAACGAGAATCGCAGCGATTTCCCGGAACTTCCGCTGAAAGAGATTCGGGAAGTGTCGCATTTGATTCTGGTTGATGTCGGACGGGAAGATAGACTTGGCCCTCTGGCCTCCGTACTGCAGCAACCAAACCGGCCGTTTGTTGAGATTTATGATCATCATCCGCAAGAGCAAATTAGCATTGCAGCGAATCAGCTTCATATACATCCGTACGGCTCAACAACCACCATCGTGGTTCAAGAGCTGATGAAGACACGCGTGCCGTTTACCTCTTTTGAAGCAAGCATTTTGCTGGCAGGAATTTATGAGGACACTGCAAACTTTCTGTCCACCGGATGCACTCCGGAGGATTTTCAAGCGGCGCTTTTCCTTCTAGACAAGGGCGCTGAAATCGCGCTCGTGAACAGGTTGTTGACGCATCGTTTGCAGCCCGATCAAGCTGCGTTCTTCAACAAGATGGTTTCCCATAGCGAGCAGATTCAAATTGAGGGTTCCAGGATTATTCTGTCCGTTTTTTCATGGCCGGAATTTGTGCCGGAAGCTGCGTATCTTGTCCATCGTTTTATGGATCTCGAGCCGATCGATCTCTTTTTTGCGCTGATTTTGATGGATAACAGGGTTCATGTGATCGCTCGTTCCGTTTCGCCCGATGTGGATGTCGGTCAGATCATGATTCAACTCGGTGGCGGTGGGCACAAAATGGCTGCGTCTGCTGTGCTGAAAGGCGTGACTTTGATTGAAGCGCGTGAAAAATTGACAGGTTTGTTGATTCAAAACTTGAAAAGACGCGAGACGGCAATGGATTTGATGAAGGGAAACATAATCCAGATTGCGCCGGATAAGAATCTCGCGGAGGCCTCTGAGTTGATGAACCGCTTTCGTATCAACGCGCTTGTTGTGACGGATGCGGAAAAAGTGATTGGGACCATCACGAGGCAGATCGTGGATGGAGGCGTGTATCATGGTCTTGCCGACCGGCCGGTGCAGGATTATATGGTGACAGAGCTTCCACTCATAGATCCCGATACTCCGGCGCAAGAGATTCTGGACAGAATGATTTCAGGTCGGACCCGTTTCGTGCTTGTCGGGAAGGAACCGTCTAAAGTGCAGGGTATTATCACTCGTATGGATCTCTTGAGGTTCCAATACGAATTGAGTTCTCCAAAGCTCGCGCTTCGCAAAAGCAAGCGATCGGAAAATCTGAAGGCGATGCTGAAGAAGAGGCTTCCGGATTCCATCATTCAGCTGCTTCAGGATTCCGGTATCGTTGCTGAGCAGATGGGATTTAAGACTTACCTTGTTGGTGGAATGGTTCGCGATTTGCTTTTGCACCGGGAAAACATCGATCTGGATCTCGTTGTAGAAGGGGATGGCATTGAGTTCGCTGATAGATTTGCAAGGCTTCACTCCGCGCAAATCGCAACGCACACGCAGTTTGGAACCGCGCGATTGATGCTCGAAGGCCAGATTAAAATGGACGTCGCGACCGCGCGCACGGAATCCTATCATGCGCCGGCCGCTTTGCCCCAGGTGCTGGGCGGCATCCTGCGTCAGGACCTTTACCGGCGCGATTTCACAATCAATACGCTGGCGATCGAACTTTCTCCAGCCCGCTTTGGCGCATTGATCGATTACTTCGGCGGCTGGGATGATTTACATCAGGGAATCATCCGCGTGCTTCACAGTCTGAGCTTCATTGATGATCCGACCCGCGCGCTGCGCGCGATCCGGTTTGCGACGCGCTTCAATTTCACCATCAGCAAAGACACGCAGCGTTTGATCCGAAGCGCAGTCGAAAGCAGGGTGCTGGAAAAACTTTCTGGTAAAAGACTGTGGACCGAACTGAAAAATCTGCTGGAAGAAGAGCATCCCATTCCGGCAATCCGGCTGCTGCAAGAATACAAGTTATTGCAGTTCATTCATCCTTCGATTGCGTTGGATTCTTTTCTGCTGGATCTGCTCTATCAGGTTCAGGGTGTTCTGTCCTGGTTCCATCTGAATTTTTTGAAGGAACCGCCGGAAGCCTGGCTGCTTTATCTCCTGGCATTGCTGGAAAGATTGGATCGCCAGGAACGAGCGGATGTTTCCGCGCGATTGCAATTGACCGCGCGAGTCCAGGATTTGTTGAAGTATTACAAGTCCAACACGAAGGATATTCGAGCGCGGCTCCTTTCGAAGTCGAATCCGAAACCGGGGGACACCTATTTTTCGCTTCGGGAATTTCCGCAAGAAGTGATTTTGTATGCGATGGCTCGTTCTTCTGAAGATTTGATCCGGCGTCAAATCCTTTCTTTTCTGCGCGATTATCGCGCGGTGAAACTTGAGATTACCGGAGATGATGTGCTGCAGTTAGGAGCGCCACCCAGTCCTGAGATCAAGGAAATCCTGGACCATGTTTTGCGGGCACGTCTCGATGGCGAAGCCCCGGATCGCAATCAGCAGCTGGAACTCGCCAAACAACTGATCAAAACACCACATGGTTCTTGACGTAATTCTCATTGCTCATTACTCATTACTTTGTCACTAAATTGACAGAGGTGTCCGTCCTATGATACGGTAAAACTCTTTTATCCACAGGGAGGGGGCGTCGAGCCCAGCCTCATGGAGCCCGGAGGAAAACTGAAATGATAATGAATGGAAGATGTTTGTTCACGTCTGAATCGGTAACGGAAGGTCATCCCGACAAAATTGCCGATCAGATTTCGGATGCGATTCTAGATAGCGTTCTGGAGCAGGATCCAAAAGGACGCGTTGCCTGTGAAACTCTGGTGACGACCGGTTGCGCGGTAATTGCCGGTGAAATTACCACGGATTGCTATGTGGATTTTACTAAAGTTGTCCGCGATACGATTCGTGAAGTCGGATATACGCGCGCAAAGTTCGGATTTGATTGCGACACCTGCGCTGTAATTTCCACAGTTCAGGAACAATCACCAGACATCGCGATGGGTGTAGATACCGGTGGTGCCGGAGATCAGGGAATGATGTTTGGTTTTGCTTGCCGCGAAACCGCTGAATTCATGCCGCTGCCGATTATGATGGCGCATAAACTTGTGCGGAAAGTATCTGAATTGAGACGCTCTAATGTTCTGGAATGGGCGCGTCCGGACGGAAAATCGCAGGTTACCGTGGAATATGAAAACGGTAAGCCGATTCGAATCGATACAGTTGTCCTTTCGATTCAACACAGTCCGAGCGTGGATCAGGTGAAAATTGCCGCAGATCTGAAGGATCATGTAATTCCTCATGTAATTCCAGCGGAATTGCTGGATTCACAAACGAAATACTACGTCAACCCCACAGGGCGTTTTGAAATCGGTGGCCCGCATGGAGACACAGGTTTAACCGGACGCAAAATCATTGTGGACAGCTACGGTGGCATGGCGCCGCACGGTGGTGGCGCATTTTCCGGTAAAGATCCGACAAAAGTGGACCGATCGGCAACATACATGGCTCGCTACATTGCGAAAAATCTCGTGGCGTCCGGACTTTGCGATCGCGCTCAAATCCAGCTCGCCTACGCGATTGGCGTAGCGGAACCGGTGAGCGTGCTGGTCGATACTTTTGGAACAGCGCGCGTGGATGATAGCAAATTGCCGAATCTTGTTCGCGAATTCTTTAATCTGACTCCTAAGGGAATCATTGAAACTCTGAATTTGAGACGTCCGATCTATAAGAAAACTGCTGCGTATGGTCATTTCGGCCGCACAGAAGATAGTTTTACCTGGGAAAAAACGGACAAGGCTGATGATTTAGCAAAGGCCCTGGAGCATCAAGCGGTCGCGAAATAATCCTCTTAAAATCACCGCAGAGAACGGGGAGATCGCTGAGAAAGCAAAAAACTTTCCTTTTTTCTCGGCGTACTCCGCGATCTCTGCGGTAAAAACGATGGAGAAAATTTATGGAATACGATGTGAAAGACATTGGTCTGGCTGAAAAAGGTGAACTTCGCATGGAATGGGCGTGGCAGAATATGCCCGTTCTGATGGCGATCAAGAAACGATTTGAAAAGGAAAAACCTCTGGCCGGTGTGCGCATTTCCGCCTGCCTTCATGTAACTACGGAAACCGCGAATCTCATGCTGGTTTTAAAAGCGGGCGGCGCGCACGTTCAACTATGCGCCTCCAATCCTCTTTCCACACAGGATGACGTGGCATCTGCTCTTGTGAAAAATCACAACATTCCTACCTTTGCGATCAAAGGAGAAGACAACGATACATATTACAAGCACATCGTTTCCGCGCTTTCCAATTCTCCCCAGGTAACCATGGATGACGGCGCCGATCTGGTGAGCGTTCTGCATTCGAAGCTTACGAACTTGCTGGATAGCGTGATTGGCGGCACAGAAGAAACAACGACCGGCATCATCCGTTTGAGAAGCATGGCCGCCGATGGAGTTTTGCGTTATCCGATTATTGCTGTGAATGATGCGAATACCAAGCACATGTTTGACAACCGTTACGGAACCGGACAAAGCACCATTGATGGAATCATCCGCGCGACAAATGTGCTGATAGCTGGCCAACGCGTGGTTATCGCCGGCTATGGGTGGTGCGGCAAAGGTGTTGCTCAGCGCGCAAAAGGGCTCGGAGCGCATGTCATCGTTACCGAAGTGAATCCATTGCGCGCATTGGAGGCAGTGATGGATGGTTTTGAAGTGATGGGCATGGATGAGGCTGCGAAAATCGGCAACATCTTTGTTACTGTCACGGGAAATAAAGGAGTCCTGCAAAAACGTCATTTTGATTTGATGAGAAACGGCGCGATCATCAGCAATTCCGGTCATTTCAATGTGGAGATTGACATTCCCGCGCTGGAAGCCATGACCACCGAACGCAGGACCATTCGCGATTTTGTGGAAGAGTTCACCACAAAAGATGGACGAAAAATCTATTTGCTTGCTGAAGGCCGGCTCGTGAATCTATCCGCAGCGGAAGGCCATCCTGCTATGGTGATGGACATGAGTTTTGCAAATCAAGCTCTTTCCGTTGAGTATCTTCTTGCTAATGCGAAAACGATGAAGAAACAAGTCTATGTCGTTCCGGAAAGAATCGATCAGGAAATTGCGAAACTGAAACTGGAAACAATGGGCGTGCGCATCGATCACTTGTCCGCTGAACAGGAACATTACCTCGCGTCCTGGCAAGAAGGAACGTAAACAAAGTAGCACAGGCGTCCCGCCTGTGGCGCTGCGCAGACGAGACGTCCGCGCTACGTCCGGAGTTTGAAGAGTAGATAGAGGGCGAGCATGGTTGCCAGAATGTTGGGAGCCCAGGCAGCGAGAAACGGATTCAAGATTTCCAGATAGCCCAGTGACTTGGTCAGAGCCAGAAAAAACCAGAATACGATTCCCATCACAATACTCAAACCGATTCCAAACAGCGCCCCGCGTTTTCCTGTGGTAAAGGAAAAGGGAACCGCAATCAGAGTCAAAATCAATGAAACGGTGGGAAAAGACAATTTTGCCTGGAGATCAACCGCAAAGCGAACGAAGTCATATCCACGCACCTTCATTTTCGAAATGTAATTCTTCAACTCAGCAAAATTCATTTCCGAGGGAAGTTGCTGCTCGGTTGTGAAAAATTCCGGACTGACTGGCAAGCTGATCTGAAGCTTTTTAAAGGTACCGTACTGAACCTTTGTTCCTTTAAAAGTCCTTTGCCATCCATTTTGCAAGTGCCACTGCTCATCCTTATAAAACGCTTCGCGGGCGTAGATTCTCCTTACTATGGAAAATTCTTCCAGATCCATCTGATAAATCGAAAATCCAAACATCCTGCCTTTCTGGATGTCAAACAAATCATAGTTATAGAAGCCATCCGCTCCTGCGATCCAATGACGTTCAGTCGTAGTAAAACTTTGCCGGGGATTTCCCTTTAAGGCATCTTTGTAGTTATGCGCAATCTTATTTGTTAAGGGAAGAATGAAGTCCTGCAGCCAGTAAGCAAAAACGCTCAGAAACATGGCAACAATGACGACCGGCAGGGCGATGCGGTACAGACTGATCCCGCTGGATTTCATCGCGATCACTTCACTGTTCTTTGTGAAAAGTCCGAACGTTACCAGAGTCGTGGTCAATGCCGTCACTGGAACCACATAAAAAATCCACTGCGGTATGTTGAATTTCAAGTACTGAAAGAGCAGCGATACCGGAGAGTTGTGCCGGAAAAGATCATCCACAAGCTGTGTGGCTTCGATGAGTTCAGCAATTAGAACGAGCGCAATCAGGATCAACAAAAAATTCTTTAAAAATTCACGGACTATGTACTTATCCAGCAAGTTGAAAAGGCTTAAAGAGTAGCGTGGAATCCGTATCACAACGCGAACTCTGCGTCTTCCCGGATTGTGCAAAACCGGACGCTGTATCCTGCGCAAAGTGAAAAAATGAAACGACTGAGAGAACTTCCGCAACGCCACACTATTCGCCTTCAAGAACAAAACAAGGCCAAGACTTCCCAGCACGATGTTGGCTCCCCATGCGGCAAGCCAGGGAGACACTCTACCCGCATCTCCCATTCTTTCTCCGCCGATTAACAGCACGTAGTAAAGCAAAATGATTCCGATGCTGATCGCGTAAGCCGAGGAGCGGCTTCCTTTTTGCGATGTCACCCCAAGCGTCACAGCGAGAAAAGCAAAGACCATGCAGGCAAACGGTATCGAATATTTCTTATAGATCTCCACCTCTAAGAAATTAGTAGGAAACTTCTTTTGCTTATAGCTATTTACCATCGCCTTCAATTCTGGAACTGTAAGTTCGCGATCATTCTTGGGGAGTTCGAGATTGAACTGGCCTCGTTGTGGCAGAGGCAAAACGTTCTGGTTAAAAAACACAAACGTGTAATCTTGCGGCAGTTGCGTATCCACTTCATGCCAGCTCCCATCCTCAAGCTTGATTTCAAGGTCCTCATTCCCAGTTTCCTTTTTCCGTACGACACCTTCGCGCGCAAGGACGACGCGAGCTTTATTCGGCTGGCTTTCATCAAAAATAAAGACCCCTTTCCAAATCTGGTCTTTGCTGGGAATATCCTGGATATAGAGGAGCATGTTCCGGAACTGGTTGTAAAAAATGCGAGGTTTGAATTCACTTGTGGGATTCGTTGTGGCAATCTTGAATACCAGCCGGCTGAATGAATAGTTAGCCCATGGCACCGTCCTGTGCATTAAGTATCCGCACACGATCCATCCGGCCAGAGCCAGCACCAGTATCGGGACCATCAAACGGTAAAAACTGACGCCACTCGCGCGCAAGACGGTAATTTCGCTGTCACTGTTGAGCCTTCCAAAGCTCAACAGAATTCCCAACAGCAATGACATTGGTATCGTGAGCACGGTCAGAGCCGGAAGGCTGTAAAAAATAATGAGGAAGATAAGGACGAAATCCACTCCTTTCGTAATCAGAATTTCAGCCAGTACCAGGATCTGATTCATCAGCATTACGAACGTAAAAACCAGCAATGCAATCAGGAAATTGGGAATCGCTTCTTTGATGAGATACCGGTCCAGAATCATGAGTTTTGCATAATATAGTGACCAGTAATCAGTGTCCACTGGTCACTGGACACTGGTCACTCGTGACTTCCTAGTTTATAGTAATGCCCTATGGCCATTCAGCTTGCCTTCATCTGGCATATGCATCAGCCGTACTACAAGAATAATGCTGATCACTCCTATTTGCTCCCCTGGGTAAGACTTCACGGTTTAAAAGATTATTACGGCATGGTGCGAATTCTGCGGGAATTTCCAGAGTTGAAACAGAACTTCAATCTGGTTCCTTCGCTGATGATTCAGCTCGACGATTATGTTCACGGAAGAGCTCGGGAGGCGATGTTGGAACTGTCGTTGAAGCCGGTCTCAGAGCTGGAAGAGCCGGATAAAGGTTACCTGCTCCGCTATTTCTTTTATGCAAATAAGGAGAATTTGATCGCGCGATTTCCAAGATACTGGGAGTTGCTGGAAAAGAGAGGTTTCGAGGGCTCGATCGATGATATGGAACATGCGCGCGCTACTTATACATCGCAGGATTACCTCGATCTGCAGATTTTGCAGAAGCTTGCGTGGATGGACGAAGAATATCTTGTTTCCGATCCTGAGGTTACCCGGCTTGTGGAAAAGGAACGATTCTTCGATGAAAACGATAAGACGATTCTTCACCAGAAGGAATTAGAATTGTTGCGCAGCATTCTTCCTGAATACAAGGAGGCAAGGAAAAGGGGACAGGTAGAGCTTTCAACGACTCCGTTCTATCATCCGATTCTTCCGCTGCTGGTAAATACGAGAATTGCAAAGGAATCTCAGCCGTCTGCGCTGCTTCCGATGCTGGAGTTTGCAAGACCGGAAGACGCGCGAATGCAAATTCAGCGCGCGATGGCTTATCACGAAAAAGTGTTTGGAGAGCGGCCGGTGGGATGCTGGCCCTCAGAAGGATCGGTTAGCGAACACATTCTTCCTTTGCTCACGGAAGCCGGCATTCAGTGGATCGCTTCGGATGAAGAGATCCTTTTGCATTCCATCGAAAAGAAACCTGTTCACGAAAAGGCCCGGTGGTGCGCTTCAAACTTGTATTCTTCTTATGAAAAGCTTTCCATCGGAAAACCCATTCATATTGTATTTCGCGATCATGTTCTTTCGGATCTGATCGGTTTTCATTATTCGCGCGTCTCACCTGCCGATGCAGCGGAGGACTTTCTGAAACGCCTGTACGATATCGATCAGCGTTGCTTGGCGGAAAGAGCGCAGGATGGACCGCCACTTGTTTCGATCATACTCGATGGAGAAAACGCCTGGGAGTATTACCCGAAGAACGGCCGGGATTTTCTGCGAGCGCTTTATTCACGAATCACAAAGGAACCGTGGATTCAAAGCACAACCATCGGCGAATATGTTCAATCTTATGGAGGCCGTTCTCTCGCAAAACTTTTTCCCGGATCCTGGATCAATCATAATTTTGCGATCTGGATCGGGCATCCGGAAGACAATAAGGGCTGGGATTTTTTAAAGGAAGCAAGAGATCTTATTGATTATGCGCGCGTCAATGAACCGCAAAAAGCAGATTTGATCGAGAAGGCTTACGAAGAAATTCTGATTGCAGAAGGGAGCGATTGGTTCTGGTGGTTTGGAGAAGATCATTCTTCCGAAAACGACGCGGAGTTTGATCGTCTCTTCCGGCAGCACATCAGCAACGTTTATCATTTTTTAGGGAAACCGGTTCCGGAAGCTTTGTTGCTGCCGATTAAAGCGCCGCGCGCGCCCTCACTCGTTTATCGTGTTCCGCGAAGATTCGTCAGTCCTAAGCTGGACGGGGAAGTCACGAATTATTTTGAATGGCTCACCGCCGGCCACTATTATGTCGCAGATCAATTTGGTACCATGCACCGCGCCGGCACAATCATAGGACAAATACTATTCGGTTTCGATACTGAGAACGCGTACTTCAGAATGGATTTTCATCAGCATAGTCCGGTG
>JAKEFK010000349.1 GCA_022616075.1 bacterium | reverse complement strand
GGTCGAATCGATGTAGTTAATTTTCCCGGCACAGGTTTTCTAGGGACAGGTTGGTTTGTAGATAATGATGTCGTTGTAACAAACCGCCATGTTGCATCGCTTATTGCGAAATGGGACGGCCGCCGCTTTGCATTTAACCGTGGTATTGCCGGTCGGACTCTTCAGTCTTCATTGTGCAACGCTCACGAATTCGATGATCTGGATCCTGATTCAAACAGAATTTTCAAAGTGAAGGAAGTGCTTTACATTGAACCAGAATCAAAACCGTACGATATTGCATTCCTGCGGGTGGAGCGTCGTACAACAGGATCGAATCTTCCATTTATTCCAGTTACTGCGACCGATGTGCCAGTAGATGTTCCCGTTTGCGTTATTGGTTATCCCGCCCGTGCTCCGAAGTCCATAATTCCGGATCAACAACTGATGCAAGATCTTTATCTTGGTCGCTTTGATATAAAGCGCGCTGCGCCCGGATTCACAACAGGAATGGAAAGAGGTTCAAGCACGCACGACTGCACAACGCTTGGTGGAAATTCGGGTTCTGTGGTTATCAATCTCGCTACAGGTCAAGCAGTAGGGCTGCATTTTGCAGGTCTTTATAAAGAGAATAATTTCGCTGTGCCTGCATCAATTCTTACGAATTACATACGCGGAAAAAAATGGAATCAACCTTACGAGATCGAATCACACAAACCGTCAAAACCTGCGAGTCAGAGTCAAACGTCTCTTACTCAGCAACCTGGTATTGTTGCATCCGGTCCTGGTTCAGTTTCAATGACCATTCCGCTGACTATTACTGTTAATCTCGGCACACCTTCCATGGGACTGTCACAAGCAACTATGTCATCCACTGCTGTGACTGATATGGCACAGGTGGAGCGGGCTGTTCTTGATTATTGGGATGCCCGGCCAGATGGAGTTCTTGCTGTTCGCGTGGGTTATTTTGATGATGGTGAAAGAATAGGGGACCAGCCCTGCATAGCAGTTTCCGTTCTTCCAGAAAGCTTATCAATATTTGAATCAAAAGCTCCGAATGATTTTCATGGAATACCGATCCGATATTTAGCAGCAGATGTAGATGAGCAGTTACAAACGACTCCATTAGTAGAGTCAGTAGAATCGATCTCATACGATGACAATGCAAGGACCGGTGAAAAATTCTCATTCGCGCCAGTCAATGAAAACATGGACATCATTTTGCACGTAGGACCAGAATACTCATGGGATGTCTTGCAGAAGTTCCTCCAGGGTGCAAATGGAAAAATGGTTTCTGCAATGTACGAGTTCCACGCTCCGCATATTAAAGATGCAATTGAGCAACGGCTTGAAAATGGTGCGGAGCTAACGTTGGTATTGGACAATGCCACATTTTCAAAAGTAAAAGACGAAGAATTTGATCGGGTTCAAGTCTTTGATGATTGGGCAAATCGTTTCGATTTCAACCGTATCGTTGCGCCTGAAGGAATCAGTGGGCTTATTTCGGATTCGTACCACATCAAAGTAACAGTTCGCGATGATGACACATTCTGGTTATCTTCCGGCAACTGGAAACTGGGATCCAGTCAACCGATCATCACCGAAGAACAGCGCGAGAACGCTACTGAGGTCGATCTGCCAGGAAACCGCGAATGGCATGTGGTGATTCACAATCAGACTTTAGCGAACCGGTACCGCAACCACATTCTTCAAGATTTTAAGCGTTCCAAAGAATTAGGTGGCAACCTGGAATCTAGGAGTTTGTTGGATGAAATATTTGTAGATGTCCCGTTGGAGTTGGAGGCAATTGCGTTTGAGCGAAAACCTCCAAGTCAGATTCTAAAACCAAAAACGATCAGCCGGCAGGTCAAAGTCCGTCCTTTACTAACGCCCGATCAGGAAGGAGCAGTTTATTCTGATGCCGTTTTAGATCTAATTCGTTCGGCAAGAAATAGTTTACTGTTCCAGATTCCATATATTGGGATGCCCTCAAATCCACGTCAGGACCGCGGTTTTATCGATGAACTGATCAAAGCGCTTACACAAAAATTGAAAACGCTTGATGATGCCCGTGTGATCTTAAGAGTCGGTGGAAGTAAGCTATCTAGCCCATCTCATGCCGCGTGGTACTTTAAATCCAAAGGTGTTGATATCGATGAACGCCTGCGTGTCATTGAGAATCATCACACAAAAGGCATGATCGTTGATGGCAAACGTATGCTTCTCGGAAGTAATAACTGGAGTAAGCCTGGCGTCACGCTGAATCGAGATGCATCGCTTATTTTTGAAGATGAAGAGATTGCATCGTACTACGCTGAAGCCTTTGAGGTTGATTGGTTGCGGGCTAACCATATCAAACCGAAGCGCTTTATAAAACAGGAAGTGGTGGTTTTCGAAGCAGTTGGAACTACGCCGCCTCCGGGATATCGACGCGTCCGTTTATCGGAGCTGCTAGAAGATGACTAAGCTGCAAAAAATTTGTAAAAATGAAATGACCAGGCAATTGATTGTTGTTCTAATGTCGCTAGCGTTGTTTTATTTTGCGTTCGGTTGCGAGAACAAAAAACATGCAGAAAATGAGAAACAGTCTCTTGCAAACGTGTTGCAGCCAAGAAGTATGACTCAGCCCGGAAAAAATGTGGACTCGCCTGCAATATGGATAGCGAGCAATCCTTCGGAAAGCCTGATTCTATTAAGCGAAAAGGGGAGCGGAAGCATGCTTGTGTTTCGTGCTGAACGTAACGTCCCACTGGTGACTCGTGTTGAAGGGATGAGCCGTCCTAACGGAATTTCGATCGTTCAGAACTCTCCATTTTTGTCAGGTAAAGATCTAGTGTTCGTAACTGATCGCGATGGAAATGCAATTCATGTTTTCACAGTTCCTGATTTTCAACGTGCTGGGACTTTTGCAAAAGACCTTCAGCGTCCAATGGGAATTAGCACTTACAAGCGTGAGTCTGATGGCGCCATTTTTGTATATGTCGTTCCGAAAGAAGGTAAAGATGATGCAAAGGTAATACGGTTTAAGATTCGCGAAGAGGATGGAAAAATTACTGGTGATGCTGACAGAAAATTTGGAAAAGAACTTACAGTTGGTCAAGAAACAGTAATGGTAGATTCAGAAAAAGGTCGTGTGCTGGTAGCAGATGAAAATGCGCGTGATGTGAAAGTGTATGACATGGAAGGAAAATATCTAAGCAGTTTTGGTAAAGGGCATTTTCAGGCCGATGTTGAAGGGAGTGTTTTAGCAGATTGTCGTTCGAGCGGATACTACATTGTTTCGGACCAGCGCTCTGTTACAGAGTTTGAATTTTTTGACAGGGAGTCATTTCGACATCTTGCAATGGTGCAGGGAAGAGCGAGCCGGACAGATGGAATTGCGCTAGAAACAAAACCATTGCCGGATTTTCCTGGTGGACTCTTAGTAGCACAAAGCGACCCCGACAAATCTGGCGGAAGACATGCGGAACTTTATGATTTCACTGACTTTTTGAAAGCCGCTGGCCTACCTCCTTGTAATTAAACCTATCCTATATATATGTGTGTACCAACGGAAGGCTGAGGATGTATCAGATTTGTACAATCAAAAATAAGATTGGAGTTTTCACAAGTGCCGGCGGAAAATACGGAGCTGCAGAAGAAACTGTGCATCACGTAGATCCACGGATTGAATTGGGAGAAGCCTGGAAAATTGGTAGGTTTGCCCAGTTGCCGGACCGCGGACCGATATTGGGGAGCTTTCCGAATATCGCAAATTGACTGAACTATGACCAATATTCCTTGTGCTATTTTGCATCGTTTGATGAAGTGCTGACGAAGTCACCGTTTGGAGGCTCATTCGTTTTTGACCGCAACATCCCATAATCAATCTCTCCCTCATTTTCTTGATCCATCGGCTGGATGATAACTGGCTTCTGACCGATACGCTCCAAAAGACAAGCCGCACCGGAAAGTGCTAGCCATGTGAACAGGACAATTACAGGTTTCTGCGAAACAAAGAATGCAATGGGTGCTGCAACCCAGAAGCTAAGACAGTGAAAACAATCAATCAACTTACCTATAGCGACACGTCCTAGCCTGATTCGTAATCGGTAGAAAATGTCCGCTGGGCCGTCTTCGTTTACTAGAAGATGCGTAATCCGCCAGGTCGCGAGACTTGCAAGAACAAATTTCAACCAGATGCTATCTTCACCCATTGCATTCTCGAACGATAACAGTTTTAGTTTCCATGAATTTCTAATGCGAATGCTGCCGTTTCTTGAGTATAAGGATAAGGATAATGAGTTTGTCCATCAGTAGTCTTCGACCACGTAGTCAAAGTTACAGCGAACGAACACTTATCTAGAACAGTCGGCTGGTTAGGCGGGTCTAAGCGTGTCAACATTAGTTCAA
This sequence comes from bacterium, assembly GCA_022616075.1. NCBI lineage: Bacteria > bacterium. The sequence continues at coordinate 2,409 of JAKEFK010000349.1, read as the reverse complement.
AAGTATTTGTTCCGCTTAGTCCGGGACCAGCCATTGGCTGCCCAACGTTAACTGGTGGCGCAGGAGTTGCGAGTGTGCCAACTCCTCCATTCGCTGAACTTCCGTTCAAACCACGCAACCAATTAATGTCCTGATCATAAAGGCAACGTTGGTCTGGAGCATAGGATCGATATTCAATGCCGAACGTCGCATTCTTGTTGCCTTCCAAGAATTGGCATTCTTCAGCTGACGGTACACCTGACTTTACCAAACGTGTGATATCGGAGACCGGTGGACGATTGTCCCACAGGAAGAGGTGTGTCAATGCTCCAAAGGGAACCTGTTTCAAGTCGTCACCTGGGCTTCCGCTTTCCTGAAACCACCGATGGAATTTGAATGGTTTTGGAGCTTCTGCGCCGGGCTGTCCAGTTGCTGGTGTACCCAGTGGACGTATACGCTGACCAGTAGAGTCGAATACTTCAAGTGTGATGAGATGGCGCTCTGATGGACTGGTGAGGTCAAGTGCGTCTGGAAAGAAAAATTCCGTTTTGGTTGTATTAATCAGCGCATGGTAACGAACATTTCCGACCCATCCCTGATCCGTGTAGGGGATTTCATAAAGATTTGCTTCACCACCTTGGACTTGTGGACCTAAAGAGTATGGCACAACGTCCAATCCCACCACTTTATCCCACGCCAGTCCATCTTTGAAATAGTAACGTGGCCCGGTTGGGTTTCCTATGCTGTCGGCGCGACTCACACTCACTCGGTAATACTTTGCATCGATTGCTGGATCTCTCATCGCCAGTGAAAAGAAGAACGCCAACTCCAAGTTCCCGCCGAGATTGCGCTCATGGCTCGAGTTCGGGCCAATGCCAGGAAAAAGAAGCCCACTGTTGCTAGATGGCGCCGCAACTCGATCCCATCCTGTTGCATCAGGTGTAATTAGTTCGTAGCTGTCTGTATCACCAATTAGGTCGAGGAAAACAACGGCATCGCCGTGAGGCCTTCCAGTTTCATCACATGTAAACGCGCCAGAATTATACGATGATAGAACAGCGTCATCACTTTGGTTAAACCAAATTCCTGCTGTGACTCCATCATAGATCGTTGTTTCAACACCTCCGATCGTCTGTTTGACTTTGTATGCATACTGGTCATTGCAAAATGGCGAAAAAATTCGCAGGCAGTCACGCCAACAGATGTTGAATGTTCCATCCGGATTGATGGAGCCAGATCCCACCTTCACTGGTTGTCCACAACTACATAGCCATCTTACAAGGTACGCCCTTTGGCTCACGTATGAAATTGCTTGATCTCGTGGAAGCGTTCGCAATGCTTTAAGATCGTACGCTGCGTTGAGTGCCATTTCGTTCAAGGCACCGCCTTCGAAAATTGGAGTTTTCAACGGATCAATCGGAGGGGGAGGTGGTGGTGGCGGAAACTTCGGAAGTTTTTCAACTAAAATCTCGAGATCCCTGATTAAACGATCAAGCCTCCAATCATCAATCACGATTGGATAACAGCAACATGTTCTACGGTAGACCTCAACTGTACCGAGGCAAACCGGATAGCAACGATAAGGCCAAAAAATCAGTTCGCTTAAAGTTGGCGACGCCTTCATCAGTACATCGGCTGCACCTGAAAGAGTAGTTGAGGAAACACTATTTTTAATCGAGATTTTGCTTACTTGTGCGAGCTCTTTAAGCGGAGAAGCGGCGAGAGCAAAAACACTATCGAACCACAAGGGCCGTCGGCGGCATACCTCCACGCGCCCGCTGACACAAACTTAGAAGCAGAAAAATTTTCCCCATACGGCTTCTGCCAATCCAAGTCTTCCATCAATGATGCTTGCATTGAACTCTTCAGATCGATATCTAATTCCGCCATGCACTAATGCGCCTTTTTCATCCGGCGGTGGGCCGATTATTACTGTTTGTGATCGCTTTAACACATCAGCAGGTAAAGTAAATTTACCTTCAGCACCGACATCGGCTGAGTGAAGGATCTTATTATTTTTATCAATTGCCTGCACAACAACATGTGGAGGCTCATCACCAGCTTTTAATCCAACAAATCTGAGCTGATATTCATCTCGTGACGGGGTATTCTCGCTAGTATCTTTACGGTTTGCCATACGCATCTCCTTGACTGAGTCCTTTCAAAGATCCTCAATTTTATGAATCAGTCTGAAATCTTATACATACCAATAAGGCCACTCAGGAAGTATCACTTTATCGATCTGCTCGTTTTATCTTTCATAAATGGGAAAACGATACATTTCTATCTGTTAGTTTGTACATGTATATATATGGATAGGAAATTTGGAGGGCTTAATTATTGCGACTGTGGTAGCCCACTGCGCTCTCAGACGTGCCGATCTTGTATTGGTGCGGGAGTCTTTGGACTGAACTGCGAACAGTGTAATGG
>JAKEFK010000348.1 GCA_022616075.1 bacterium | reverse complement strand
GGTTACGATGGAGAAAAATCCGTGAAAAGAAATTTGATTTTCTTTCTGTTTCTGGTGTGTCACTCGCTCGTATGCGCGTACGATCCGGAAGATCCGAGAAATTTGCAGCTCCTGGAAGCAGCAAAAACTGGTAATGCAGCAGGGATAGAACGACTGATCGCTATGGGTGCTGATCCTAACGTGATCAATACGGAACGCTCCAGCCCTCTGGAACTCGCAATCCAAAACGGGCATGCAAACGTGGTTCAGATTCTGCTCAATTCTGGAGTAAGTCCCGAAAACAAGGCGGGGCAAAGTCCTTTACTATCCGCAGTGTATAGAGGCGATGTTCAAATGGTTCGAATGTTGATTGCTGCAGGTGCGATGGTAAATGACGTAACCGGAAATCTCGATCGATCCTTCTTTGGGCAATCAGCTACTACCAGCCTGCGAAACTAGAAGTAATTCACGAATTAATTAGTAGCGGAGCTGATGTGAATTACAAAGATGCGCAAGGCTACACTCCGATGCTCTCGGCCGCAATACACAGACGCGATGATATTATCGCTCTGCTAAAAGACGCCGGTGCTCATGAGGCGGGTGTCAACGAATGGCGAATGACAGAGGCTGCGTCAAAAGGTGATATCGAAACAATCAAGCGAATTGTCGAATCGGGCACTTCGATCAATTCCGAGAATCTTTGGGGCCAGACTCCTTTGTCTGCGGCAATTCACCCTTCCCAACCAGGCATAGTCGAAGGGTTATTGTTATTTGGGGCGGACCCAGATCGTAAAAACTCGCGCAATGGAGCAACACCTTTGATGGGAGCAGCTTCTTCCGGCGATCTGCATACATTGACACTTCTCCTGAATGCAAAGGTGAATTTGGAGCATGGGAATCAGGATGGCCGGACTGCTCTTATGTTTGCTGCCGCTTCAGGCAAACCACAGATAGTTACAAAGCTTGTTGAATCCGGCGCGAGTATCAACAAAACAGATATCAATGGATATACCGCCCTTGCGCAATCCTTTCCATACATGGGGGAATTTAACAAGGGACATTTAGAGGTTGCACGTTATTTATTACAACAAGGAGCAGATGTTCAATTGAAAACCAATTCGACATTGACGCTAATGGATCTCGCCGTACGCACTGGAAGTTTAGAAGCAGTAAAGTTGGTTCAAGCGCAAGGTGTCGCTTTAGGTTCGTATTCAGAGCATCTATTCGGTGAAGCAATCCGTGAAAAGAATGCACCACGGGTTGAGCTCTTTATGGAAGCGGGTTTCGATAAAAAAGCCAAAGAGGACTTCAGATGGTTCGAAGCTGCGATTCGCGAAGGCGCGCCTCATCTCGTCCGTATTTTCTTGAAATCTGGAGTTAATGCAAAGGGCAAGGATCAGTATGGAACAGACATGTTGACCCATGCCGTGTCAGCAGGCAATCTCGAGATTGTTCGCGCGCTTACGGAAGCCGGCGCAGAACCAAAAAAGTCTCACCTGGTCCAGGCCGCAGAGTATGGGCAAGTTGCAATCGTTCAGCTCTTTCAGAGTTTAGGATTATATTGACTTGATTCATAAAGTAAAAAACAAGGATATAGAGGGAATCTGGAAGATTTTTGACGGGCAGCCTTCCAACTGGCTCGTGGTGAAGGCGATGGACTTTTTCGTTACTCTGGGAATCCCCGCAAAAAAATTTGCTTTGCAGAAGCTACACCAAGGAAGTGGAATGGAAAAGTGTTGGGCCGGCATTGCTCTGGGACGGATGAATGTTCGAGAAGCAGTCAAACCACTCATTGCTCTAATTCGACTTGAGCAGAACAGATGGATTTTAGGCTATTACTTCCGCGGCCTTTCATATATTGAAGATCAGGAGGCGCAAGAAGTCATCCGCAATTATGCGCCGAACGGCTCTGGCAACCACCAGATTAATGCGAAGGAGATTCTGGAACAGCAAACTTTGAAGGCAAAAAAGCCCTGACTCTGTATTGGATTCCAAGAAGGTGAGCCGAAACGCTGGCCTTTTTTATTCTCTGCCCAATTCAATTACCTTTGACGTAATTGCCTCCGCAAGAGAACTAAGCAATCATCCCAACCGAAGGAGGAAATCATGCACAGACGAAGCGTTCTGAAATCAGTAGCCTCCGCGATGGTTGGCGCAGGACTATTTGTGGCCGGTGGCAAACAAGTCTCGGCATCGCGCGCGGCGAAAGGTGCTTTGGAAAAAATTGCCGGGTTGCCGCTGATCGAAACCAGCGACAACACAATTTTGTTCTTTAAAGATTGGGGTGAAGGTAAGCCGGTCCTGTTTGTGCACAGCTGGGCTCTCAATTCAGATATGTGGCAATACCAGATGAACTATCTGGCGAGCCGTAATCTGCGTTGCATCGCCTATGACCGGCGTGGCCACGGCCGCTCAAGCCAGCCGGGCCGCGGCTATGACTACAATACGCTTGCAGATGATCTCGCGTTGCTGATGGAACAGCTGGATCTCAGTGATGTCGCGCTTGTCAGTCACTCGATGGGTGCCGGTGAAATTATCCGCTATCTATCACGTCACGGTGCGCGGCGTATCAGTCGCATTGTACTCGTCTCTCCTACGACACCTTTTCTTTTGAAGACCGAAGATAATCCGAACGGAGTGGACAGGAGTCGATTCGATGCAATGCGTACGTCCCTAAGCAAAGATAGTCCACACTGGTTTGCAGCCGGAGTGCCAGGTTTCTTTGGTGCGGGACTGCCGGGTGTATCTGTTTCACCTGAGATGATCCAATGGGGACTGAACCTTTGCCTTTCGACTTCCCTGAAAGCACTGATGGAGTGTAATCTTGCGATGATCGAAACCGACTTTAGATCTGAAATGCGGAAGGTCTTCTTACCGGCATTGATCATTCATGGTGATGCGGATCAGTCTGTGCCTCTTGCTTTGACCGGCCAGAAAAGTGCAGAGCTAATAGCAGGAAGTCAATTCAAAGTGTACGAAGGCGCACCGCATGGTTTGTTATTCACTCATATGGAACGTCTCAATAAAGATCTTTTGTCATTCATCACCGGTTAAGCGTTCCTTGAATATTCGATTCAAACAGTCCAAGGTGGCATTATCGGCAGGAAAGAAAGACTCCAGCGCTAATTCTGACAGAGTGATGTCCACAGGCGTTCCAAAAACAGTCGTAGTGCTGAGAAAAGAGAGAATTCCATGATGAGTCGACATTTGCAAAGGCACGGCAACACCAGCGTCTTCTATATCTGTTGAGCCTGTGTATTTTCTGTCATCTTGTACGGGATAACTGCTGAGCTCATCGAAGAGCTCAGAAAGGATCGGGTCTGCGCTCACTTCAATTTGGCGACGCAGACGCGCGAGAAGATGCGTGCGCCACTGTGATAGATTTACGATCCGTGTCGCAAGTCCCCGCGGATGCAAACTGAGGCGAAGAACATTGATCGGCGGAGTCAGCAACGTTGGCTCAATTCCAGCGAGAAAAAGCGGAACTATGCGATTGGATGCAACAAGATTCCAATGGCGATCGACGGCAAGAGCTGGATATGGCTCGTGCCCTGCAAGAACCAGATCAATCACTTTACGTGCCCCCTGAAGAGTTGGATCATCCAGCGTTCTTTCGCTGAAGATCGGAGCATATCCGGCGGCAACCAGAAGGGAATTTCGCTCACGCAAAGGAACATCAAGCTGTTCAGCAAGATGCAAAACCATTTCCCGGCTCGGTAATGAGCGTCCCGTTTCCAGGAAGCTCAAATGCCTGGCCGAAATCTCCGCGTCACAGGCAAGACCGAGTTGACTTAGATGGCGACGTCTGCGCCATTCTCGCAATAAAACTCCCACCGGTTTCATATCAATCATGGCTCAACACTATCACATGACGAAATCGCCGTTCCATTACTTCCGAAGTAATTGTTTTGCTCACAACAAATGCGAAATTATTGTCGAAGTTCGAAATAAACAAATCGATGTCCAGGAGGTTTGACATTACAATGAAATCAATTTTTGTCTCGAATTTTCTTCGCTGGGTACTCTTCGCCGACGCAGCGACCTCCGTTGCAACCGGATTGTTGCTGATGCTCGGCTCCAGCAGCCTTCAACAGTCTTTAGGGTTATCTGCAAAGTTAATGCAATACGCCGGCATTAGCCTGCTTCCATTTGCAGCATTCGTTATCTATCTTGCAACAAAGGAGAATGCAGTTCTATCGATGGTATGGGCGGTCATTCTCTTAAATGCGTTATGGACGATTGATTCGATTATCCTTTTGCTGAGTGGATGGATAGAACCGACTGCGATCGGCACCGCCTTTATTCTTTTTCAGGCTTTTGGTGTGGCGATGTTTGCAGGTTTGGAGTACATCGGCTTGCGAAAATCAACACCACTTGTAGTCTAAAATCGTCTGAAATGCGCAGTTGCTCGTCATTACAAACTAGAAGACTTCCAGTTTGACCTGAACGAGGAAATAAGGAAACCCAAAAGTATGACTGTAAGTGGATCCGTTTCGGCTCGAATCCGATCGTTTTCTCCCAACTCGATTGCGATGCAGGTGATCGTAACAGATATAAGGGTTATGGAAACGTACGCAAAAAATGCTTTCTCCAACTCCGATCTCGTTTGTTTCACGGATTGGCAGAGCCCGTAAAAAATCAGAATCGGAAAGCCAATCATCAGCAGGTTGAACGGAATCACTCCCGACGGATAATATTCCGGGCGTGCCAGAAATAGGTGTGATAAGGAATCCCGGTATTTCAAGACTTTTCGGAAATCATAAAAGCGTGTAAACGTCCAGCTTACGCCCGGTCCGGGCTGCATAAATGCCATATAAGCCGTAGATATGCGCTTTAAATAGTGCGCAGGAAACTCTCTGATCACTCTGATAGTTGATAGGAGCATATCTTTTGAGATCCTCGCATATTCGGAATGATTGAAATTGGGCAAACCGTTTCTCTTTAGTTCTGAAGTGATGGCCGGATGCATTTCCTTCGTGTCGTGAAAGTATCCGATTTTCCTGTATGCATCGGGTTGCTGAAAAGGACCGATCAACCATGGTGCTTTGACAACACCGGAACGGAGTAGATTCTCCGCCTCCTTCGGATTGAAAAATGCGCCTCGCTCATAGAGTTTCTCATTCGTCACGATCCAGCCTCGAGCAAAGTTCATTCCCAGCCACGAGCTCAGTCCGAAATTGTTCACAAGCGAATAATTCTTAGCAGACCATAACAGCACAACCAAAAGAGGCAGAATGCTGCTCTGTAGAATTCGGCGCCGGTCACGCTTCCGAATGAGGGCGATCGTCGCTATCACAAGCGCATACCAGAAATAGTGATAGGTTGCGCGGGTTAACATGATCACCACTAAAGACCAGCAACACAAATGTAACCAGATCGTCTGGCCGCGCGACAAGTATTCGAGCAACAACCTCGCGGATAAAAGAAGCAGAAATGCTACAGGCAGCGTATAAAAAACGTAATTCGAATAAACAACAAAAGTTGGAGATAGGGCATACAGCGCGACCACAAGTAGAATGATCCATCTTGAAATTCTAAAAGATTCCATCAGGTTGGCCATGAGAAATAACGTCCCGAGTGCAATTGCCTGAAAAATGATCCAGAAGAGCAGGGGATAGAATTCGCTGGATACCTTTAGGACAATTCCAATAAACAGATTGAATAAGGGTGGCTGTGAATGCAGATAATAGATGCCTTTTGCCAGATCATTGTGGAGGATTTCGACATCAACGTATTGCCAGAGTGCTGGAATAACTTCAAACACAAAACGGACACCTAGCAGGGAGCCAATCAGGTAACTGGCCAGATAAATCAATGGGACCGTTACGTAGATTGGCCGAACCTTGATCATGCGGCTTCATTATATTCGAGGAGCTGGTCTCGAAATCTATTTCCTTTCGCTTTCCGGAATGTGAATTACAACCAGACTCGGCAATCCAAACTCTTCCTGCTTTTTGCCGGAAGTATTTTTCGACCCATTAAAAGTGCAGTAGAGTGTTGCTCCTTTGGGGTCGATTCGCATGTTGTAGTTTCCAGTAATGAAATAGTTTGCTTTGTTCATCAACGAATCTCTTAAGAAAGCAATCACTTTTCTTTCACCCGTTTGTATCCGGTATTGGATGACAGGAGTACCTACTTCTGCGGCTGAGCCGTGCGCTCCCGGCGCGTAGTAAAGATATTTTTCATCGGGACTGAGAACGATGACGGCTGTATAGTCTCCCGCAAGAAAGTTCGGGCCGAGATCTCGAATCGTTTGTTTAAACGGATCAAATGCAAAAAGCCTTCCGGAGCGAGTCATTCCAAAAATGATTCCGCCTGAAGTTTGAGGTGAGGATGCCCTCAAACTGTTTTTCGGACCGGGCAGGACCAGCCCGGTTGGAGAAATCGTATTCTTATCCGGGTCGTAAAACGAGAGTTTTCCATTCTTATCTGAGAAGTACATTTTTCCATCTTTGGCCCGAAGAAAGGAACGATGATCCGCGGTGAAATCAGCGCCTCCCTGGAACTTTAACTGTCGCTTTTTCAGATCATAAACGACCACATCCCCTTTTTCGTTTTCAACTGCGTAGAAATAAAGCAATTCCCGGGATGGATCGAGGGTGGAAGCGGGCAATCCTTTTCTTGCTGCAACTGCGCCCAGATTTTCCAGAACGCGACTCCGCAAATCGTATCGAAATAAAAGAGATCCCTTGTACCCTTTGTTATATGCTTCCTGCACTTGCCGCTGCTTTCCCCAATAGGTTGCAAAATAGAGTGCACTCTTGTGTTCCAGAATCGATGTGTGAATTTTGCCGTGACCATATTCTCCCGGCTTTTGTTTGATAGCTTCCGCGATATCCACAATCTCCTTTAAAGTTTTTGTGGCAGGATCATACTCGTAAATGTAACTGTTCCCGCTGTATCCCCCATGATCACCGATCGCAGTGTAGTACTTTCCGTTTGAAGCGAAGCAGCCATCCCCCCAGCTTGACCATAAAGCCTCTTTACTTGGAGGGAGTCCCGCAAAAAGAATTGTCTCAACTTTCGGTGGAACGGACGCAATCTTGAATTGTCCCTGAACACCTTTTGGAATTGTTAAAAGGTCGCGGGAGTCTATCAGAACGACATCCTTTTGTGCGAAGAGCGAGAAGAGCAAAAAGGAAACAAGAAGAGTTCGCATTTACTTCAGAACTCCAAAACTCTGTTGACTGCAACATTGTTTTCCCGTTTCGATGCGCGACCCGGAACTGTTATCTCAAGATCGACTCTGTTCAAGTTTCCAACTCCGAAATGACAGATGGGAACCTGTCCGCTCGCGTACCCGTATCCAATGTACAGCTGCTGGTATCCCATCAGTTTCCCGGACGAAAACAATTTGATTTTGGATCCGATGGGAGCTTTCACGCGAAGCCAATTTCCTGTCCTGGTTCGATTGTTCAGCAGATGAGAAGTGTTGCCGCGAAACCAATTCACAAGAAAAATATCCAGTTTGCCATCGCCGTTAAAATCGGCCGTAGGACCGGACGGAAAGTAAATCATGGGTGCAATAATCTCACGGACCGGTTTGAAATTGGGTAACCCGTCCTTCTGGATCCCCTGGTTTCTATAGATCAGCGGAATCACTTTTTCGCCATCTTTCCAGGCGGCTGAGATATAGATGTCCGGTAGCGAATCATTATCAAAATCCTGAATTTCAACGTGCGGACTTTTTGCAGGTACGTTTTGAGCGAGGCCGGTTTTGTCGGTAACGTTCTGGAATTGAGGGATTCCATTTCTCAATCCACGATTGATATAAATCCTGTTGCGCGCGGGATCATGATGAGCGGTCAAGACCAGGTCAAGTAAACCATCTTTGTTGAGATCCCCGAATGCAACACCGCAGGGCCAATCCTCACTGTCCAGTGGATTCCATTCGAATACCGGTTTGAGATCTGTTGCCTCGCGATATTTATTTCCGGCAACACTGAGAAACAGCCGGTTGCTGTGGGACACGAAGAAATCTGGCGCTGAGTCTTCATTCAGATCAGCAATCGCAACACCGAAGCCGTAAATATCATCCGGAAGATTTGCTTCGAAGTTGGCATTTCGAAAAGTTAAGTTCCCGGTGTTTTTTAACAAAACCGATCGAGGTTTTTGCTTCTTCCGTTTGAACTTATCTTCAACAATCAACAGATCCAGCAGACGATCGTTGTTATAATCGAGCACACCAATGCTTCTGGCAGTCTGAAGGTCAGGCGGGCATGCTGCGCTGCTTTTGCAGATGTCTTGCAGCATACTCTTTTCATTTTTGAACAGCTTGCTGAGCATCGTCTGAGCGGTCGCCTGAGCTGGATTCGAAATCTTTGCAGAGCCGAGTGAATTGTTTGCGACGTAGAGTTCAGGAAAACCATCCTCATTCAAGTCAACAAAAAGCGCTCCACTGGTGCGCGCGCGAAACTCTGTCTGTGAATTTTTGATCTGTTGAAATTTTCCATTGCCCAAATTTCGGAAGAGCTTAGCAGGAACGGGACCCGTTGCAGGTGAATATTCGGAATCGGGACGATCGCAAAAACCTCCCACAAATAGATCGTGCAAACCGTCTCGATCCACATCACCCCAGGCTGCCGCGTGTCCCATCATGCCCGCCAGTGCCGTCGATAGTCCTGAAGCCACGGTTATGTCGTCAAAGACAATGGGCGGATCGTTGCTTACAGTAAGCGTTGAAAGAAGGATCAACACAGGTACAAGGAGCCGTGGAATCATATTATAGAGAATATGCGATTCCTGGTCCGGAAAGCAGCATTTTTTGGAATCCTGCTCACTTTGGCTATTGTGGTGGGTTGTGTGTTATTTCGTGGGCAGCGAGTTTCCGGCCTTGACGTGGCATCGGGGAAACTAAAGGGGGACTTTGAATCGGAACTGCGGCGAAGAAAAATCGAGAACAAATTTCAGAAGTATCAGCAGTACGTCCTGGAAAAGGTGGCTGTAACGAGGTTGATCGACAAATGCCGCCTTTCCTGGATCGAAACGCTCGTTCGAGAACCGCTAGCTGCTTCAGATCGTGCGGAGGCGTTTACCTGGGATTTGTATGCCGCTACTTCCGGAGATAACTCTTTGTCACTGATTCTGGATCATGTTGCTGCAAAGCTGGATGTATCCGTATCAACTCCGCAGCAATCGCAGCAACAACCTCAGAATCCTTTCACAGTTTTGAGTCAATCAATCCATAACAGCCGGCAGGCGATCACCAAGGCTTTTCGCTCTTTGTCATCATCCGAACAAATCGAGTTGCGCGAAAAACTTTATTCACAAACCACAGAGCAAGCGACTTCCGGTCATCGTTTTGGCGGAGATGATCATGGAGCGAAACTCATCGAATTGTTGTTGCGTGTTGATCGATCCGAAATTTTAGCTGCCGGCCGGCAACTTGCGATTCTAACCGATCCTGCTCTCCTGGAGCGTCTCGAAAAAGCTTCTGGATCCGTCCCGCACGAGATTAAAACTGAGGACGGATTGATTGTGATAGGCGGGAGCGGATCTGATGTTTATGATCTGGATCTTTTGTTGAACGTTTGCGCAATTGTGGATCTTGGAGGAGAAGACACTTACATCGAAGGCACAGTTACAGCCGAGCGTCCAGTTCTTGTGATCCTTGATTTACATGGCGACGATTCCTATCGCGGAGTCAAACCCGGAATTCAAGGGGGCGCCATCATGGGAGCTTCTTTGATTGTGGATCGTTCCGGTAACGACAGATACAGCGCGATTGATGTCGCGCAAGGTTCAGCATTATCGGGAGTCGGTTTAATTCTGGACGAAAAGGGTGACGATTCGTATCAGGGGGATCGGAGGGTTCAGGGGCAAGCCATCAATGGTTTTGGAATGATCATCGATCATGAAGGTCAGGATCGTTATCGAGGCGCGCTGCTTGCTCAAGGTGTTGGTGGTCCTCTCGGCTTTGGTCTTCTGGTGGATCAAAGCGGCCAGGATCACTATTTTGCAGGAGGAAAGTATCAGGACTCCTACGACGACTCTCCGGGATTCAGTGGTTGGTCACAAGGTGTCGGCGCAGGCGCGCGAGACGCGGCCAATGGAGGGATTGGAGTGCTTTTAGACGGAGGGGGCGATGATGTTTACGAAGCCGACTACTTCAGCCATGGTGGGGGATACTGGTTCGGCGCCGGCTTTGCGCGCGATTTTGAAGGAGATGATCAAAGATGGGGAGGCGTGAGGACAAACTTTGATGGTTCCTTGAGAACCGAACCTCGTTTTCTGCGCTGGGGCGTTGGATTCGGCTGTCATTACGCGGCGGGTTTTGTTTTTGACGATTATGGCAACGATACATATGAAGGGGATTGGGCATCCATTGCTTATGCGTGGGATGTTGCTCTAGGCGCGCTATTTGATGGTGATGGGAACGACAGCTATCTATCCCGCGGCAGCGGAGTCGCGGAAGCTCGCAATGGCGCATTCGCGATCCTGTATGACGTTCGAGGAATCGATCGGTATATTGGTGACGGGTTGGGACAAGCAGATAACGATAGAGGAAAGTCCGGACAAACTGCACGATTCAGCTTTGCATTGCTGCAAGATCGCGCTGGGGAAGATTCATTCAGCCGGCCGTTGAAAAATCACACAAGGGCGCAACGCGGGTGGGCCGGCGGTTTTTTCAATGATCGCTAGACATTAAGCAAGCGGTTAGAATGTTCTCATGAAGCATAACCGCCCTAAATCCAGGCTCATCCATTCGCCAGTGTTGTTCCTTGTTGGCTTGATGCTGCTTTCGAATCTGTTGGTGTACTTGCCCTTTTGTTTTGAAGATCCCTCGATTATTTACAGGCACTATGACGGCCCGTTTTACATGTATATCGCCAAAACGTTTTATATTGTTCCCGAGGATCATCCCTTTTCAAAAGGCCTGCCCGCCACTTATTATTCCGCTCATTTTCCGCTTTACCCGATTCTCATACGATGGATGAGCTTATTTACACTGGGCAATTATCCACTAGCAATGATACTTACGACTCTAACGTGCTCCATGGGTGCTGTAATCCTTTTTTATTTGCTGCTGGTCGAATGGCAGCTTGTGAAATCGCCACTGTGGACGGCCGCCCTGTTCTGTTTTGTTCCGGCAAGATGGTTGTTGCAGCATACGATTGGATCCACAGAACCCCTGTTTTTTTGTCTGATTTTTGGAGCGTTTCTAGCCTACAAAAAGAAAAAGGACCTTCTCGTGCTGCTTTGCAGTTCGCTTGCGTGCATAACGCGGCCTCCCGGTTTTCTGCTAACAGCAATTTTCGGATTGATCTACTTGCGCGATCGCAACTGGAGGGCGGTTCTACTCATTCCGTTGACGCTCCTGAGCCTCGCGGGGCTTTTTACTTATCACTATTATGTTTACGGGGATTTCCTAGCGGCATTCCGGGTCCACACAAGTCTTGCCTTTGTTTCTGCTTCTTCAAGGCAATCCTCTCTAAACTGGCTGCCGCTGGAAATTTATCGCTTTTATGCCGCGCGTCCCAATTTCCACAGCACGGAATTGTATTTAATTCTGTATGTTTTGAATCTTGCGGGAATTCTTGCTTTGTGGAAAAAAAAGGAATTTTTTATTTATAGTCTGTTTACTTTTCTTTTCATCTGCTTTGTTTTTAATTATGAAATCACGCGCTATTTGCTCGCGGTTGCTCCTTTTGCGCTTTTGGTGGGTTTTGACGACGTTCTTTCACGTCGCGCTGTCCGATTTATCGTGTTCCCTTTTTATCTGTACCTGGCCTACACGTTCGTATGGGGTTTTCTGCCGCTTGCGGTATGCTCTCCGGGGGCCTTTCAGGTCCTTCTTGAACAAATTCGATCTCTTCCTTTTCCACTCCGGATACGCAAACAACTTATACATCGCGGAGACGTCGTACCGGAACACATCTCCTGCGTCAACGGCATTTGCCTCAGTAGTGGCCGTATACT
>JAKEFK010000347.1 GCA_022616075.1 bacterium | reverse complement strand
CGCAATTGAGCCTTCCAGCTTCCCCGCCTTGCTGTATATTTCACCGCTGATGATTCTTGGCAAATTGACGGCCCACCTTACATTGCTGCTTTCTAATCCGGATTCGTTCCAATGTCCATTTTTTCCCCAGATAAAACCCACAGAAAGCAACCTTCCTTTGGCTTTATTTTTTCACAACCTGGACCCCTCCTACGGGTCTCTTCCCATCAGTCATTTTAGCAGAACCTATTTTTGTCATACAAATTTCGTTTGTCAGGTTGGTTTTTGTCATACAAAAATTAAGTCAATTCATACAATGCCAAAGGATACACGGTCGTTCAAAATTATGGCAGCGATACAGGTTACAAAAAAAGAATATTTAAGCAGCCGACTGTATCATTTAAAAGTAATCGGTATAGGAACTGAGCATGTTGAAAACCTCGCAAGCTACACCGGTCGGCTGGCATCAGCACATTGTGTGACTGTTGGAACTCTTGTTTCAAAAGAGATCGTTCCAGTAATAAACAAGCCCTGGATGCTGAAGCAACGAGGGTATATTCTTTCGCCGGAGTCTCCGCAGACAACGGCAATCTGCGGTGCCGGTCAAATGGCAACCGATTGGGTTACCGCCCTTGAGCGCCTGACTCTCCGACACGAGCTTAAGTTTGCAACGATGCTGCCGTGGCGGGCGGTGATGGCGCAGAAGAATTTGATACGAAAGTTTCGGGTCTGGTGTCCTGAATGTTACGAACAACAGATCCACAAGGGCGTCGCGTACGATCCGCTTCTTTGGTCTCTTGAAGCGGTTATGGCTTGCAAAATCCACCAGCGACAACTTTCAAAGAAGTGTCAGACCTGCAACCGGAGCGTACCGTTGATCGACTCAAGATATGTTCCAGGCTTGTGTTCTCAGTGTGGTAATTGGTTGGGAAGTTCTGAGTTACGAATTCCACCCAACTGCGAGCCGTCTGATTTTGAATTCTGGAAAGTTGAATCAATCGGAAACTTGCTTGCTGCGACACCCGCTGGAAGCAATCTGGCAACCCGAGACGCCTTCATGGCATCCATCGAAATTGCTGTTAAATGGGCAGGAAGTTTGACTGCTCTCGCCTCGCTCTCAGGCTTTGATCCCCAAACAATTAGAGCCTGGAGAACGGCGAGATTACTGCCCCGACTGAGCGCTGTCTGCAAGTTTGTTTGGGCACTTCATTCGCCCTTGGTCGAATTCCTAACCGGTTGCTGGGAGCCGAAAGCAAAATCTCTGTTATATCGTCTGCCCCACGATAAAAAACAAGGCAACTTACTTTGGTCAAATAGCGTGAAGAAGCGTAGAAGAAAACCGGCGCAGATCAAGAAGCTTCTTGAAAAGGCGCTTCAGGAGGTTCCAGTGCCTTCTCTTTCTGAAGTCGCAAAAAGGATCAAGTACGAAAAGTCATCCCTATATAAGCGCCACAATAGTCAGGCACGCTCAATTGCCAGAGCGCACAAGAGTTGCATTGAAAACACTCGACGAAATCGCAATCGTTCTGTTCGTCTAATTCTGGAAAATGCACTAACTGAAATGCCGCCGCCATCCGTAAATAAAATGAAAAAAAGAATTTTCGAGAAATTTGGCTGGAGGCCCAATCTGAATAAGTTATTCCCGCAAGTATGTGAATCGATAAGCCACCGCTTCTTTCGATCTCGAGCCGAGGCAATCGAAGAGCTTCAAAATGAAATCCGGAATGAGATTATGAAAGTTGTTGTGCAACTGCAAACTCAGGATACTTATCCTTCAAGCAAGCGCGTCGCTTCACGAATGACCAGGAAAGTGACGCATAATGCCGTATGGTTTACAAAGGCTGTCCGTGAAGCTGTGAGCATGATAGCGCAGAGGCGCGTTTCGTAGGGATCTTTTCCTCACTGATCCACGAAAACTCCCCCCTTGGTAAGTCCTGGAGCCACTGTGTATTTCGGTCCTAACGAGGGGCATTGCGGTGCCACCTTGCTGCTTTGATACTTGTTCCGGGTTTTCAACCCTTACGATTATCTCAGAATTCCAAATTCAAAAGGAGAAAACATGTTCAAAAGTAACCACGAGTTTCAGAATTGGTGCAAGAGGAACAAGCTGTCAGAGAAGGCGATCCGATTGATTGAAACCATCAGATCGGAACCACCGTCCAGACGTGTAGGCGGCGGCGCTGGAAACGTTTGCGGCTTCTACAATCGTAGTCGGAAGATGGCTCACTCGGTTCAATTTGAAAGCCATACAGTAGAGCTCCCTTTTATTTACAAATTCGAGTTTGACGAAGACATTATCGAATACTGGGAGCAGGTGCCGAGTTTCTATCTGGATTACCGTGATGATTCCGGGAGAAGGTATAGACATATTTACACCCCGGATTTTTTTGTGCTTCGGAAATCCGCTGCGGGGTGGGTTGAGACAAAGACAGAAAAATCATTGATCAAGTTGAACGAGAAATTCCCGGATCGATACATTAAGGAAAACGGGAAGTGGATTTCACCTGCGGCCACTCGATACGCTTCTGAATTCGGTCTTGACTTTGAAGTTGCAAGTTCAGATGAGATCAACTATATCCTCCAGCGAAACATACAGCTGCTTGAGCCTTACTATTCTAGAGTTCAAAAGCAGAGCAACTCCAGTCAAGAAAGGATCGTAGAGATCCTGAATCACCATGGTTGCATTTCCCTTTCCAAACTGCTCCAAGAGGAAGCCGTGAGGATTGAAGACGTCTACTGGCTAATTTCAGACAATACAGTCTTTGTTGATCTTGACGAAACGTTTCTTCAAACCAAGCTACAGATCATATCTAGAAGTTCTTCGAGAATGCGTCAGACTCTGGAACAGACTCCCTGAGACGCTCGTCGTTGACTGTGGCGCTGAATTCGGAAGCCGACACTTCGAGATGTTTCTGGCGACCTACCGGATCAACAAAAAGCAAAGGCCTCCTTCCAAAGCACGATTCGGTTCCCCGATTGAACGATTCTTTGGAATTTCGAATGAGCTGTTCGTTCATAACTTGATCGGCAACACGCAAATTATGAAGAACGTTCGCCAGGTATCAAAATCAACCAATCCTAAGAAACTCGCTGCATGGACGATTTCGAAATTTGGGGACGCCTTTGGAAAGTGGATCGAGTTTTACAACGACCGGCAACATGGAACGCTTTTAATGAGCCCTAACGAAGCCTATGAACTTGGGATGCAAAAGCATCCGGTTCCATATCGACGAATCGAATATGATCAAAACTTTTTGATCGATTCCATGCCGTCGCCTCGCACTGGTAAAACGAAGGTCGATGGCTGTAGAGGAATTAAAGTGAACTACCTGTACTACTGGTCGAACAAGTTGGCCCTACCCACAGTTGCAGGGACGCGCGTGGATGTCCGTTACGATCCGTTCAACCTGGGTGTGGTTTATGCCTTTGTGAATGGCCAATGGGAACCTTGTCATGCGCGCAGCCACTATCATGAACTTAAGAATTACACCGAGGCGGAGTTGAAATACGCAGCAGTTGAGATTCGTAAGCGATATCAAAATCTTGGCCGCCGACATGTCCCAAATGCTGCCGAGTTTGCACATTTCTTTGAAGAGGTCCAGCACACCGAACAAGAAGAAATTAAAATCCGCCATCGCAAAAGCGCCGAAATGAAAAGGCAACACCAACGTTCACAGGATGGTTCAGAGCAGCCTAACATCTCCGAACCCTTCGATGTTGATGTCGGATCACTGAGAGTTTTAAACTGGAGAAAAGCACGATGAAAAAAGAAAGAGCATTCCCTTTGGAACTTTTGAAACTTCCGGTTCAGAAACGGCTCAAATATTTCCAAGATTATGTCGCTGCCCATCACCTGCTCATCAGTCTTTTCGATGAACTGCGGAACACGATACTGCTTCCCGCAGGGACTTCAATACTTGCTGTTGTTGGACCAACAGGCGTTGGTAAGACATTTTTACGGAAGTTGATTGAAGCCGAAATTCACGAAGAATGGTCTCGAATGCAGCAGGCGGATCCTGAATGGGATCGAGGCCGTATTCCGGTCGTCTCTACCGAAGTGATCGCGAGAGACAAACTCCAGTTCTCCTGGAATGGCTATTATGAACGAGTGCTTCGGGCTCTTTACGAGCCACTTATTGATCAGAAGATCGAAATTAAATCGGTGAAACCTGATCTGCATGGTCTTGTGACATCTTTCAGGAGTATGAGCGGAAACAAACTGAGATTCGCTCTTGAATCGGCTCTTTTGCATAGAAAACCCTTTGCTGTTTTCGTTGATGAAGCTCAGCATCTTGTTCGATCCGGTGGCTACAAGTTACAAGACCAAATGGATTGCATTAAATCAATCGCAAACACAACCGGCGTATTGCATGTGCTCATGGGAACCTATGAAATGGTTGATCTTCTAGATCTGAGTGATCAGCTCATCAGACGCACACTGCCATTGCATTTTCCCCGGTATCGGGAGCGAACGACTGATCTTCGAATGTTTGCCAACGTTATCTACAGCTTCCAGCAGAAGATGCCATTGCCACTTGAGCCCAACTTGATCGAGCATCGTAATTTTCTTTATGAGCGATCGGTCGGCTGCGTCGGGATTTTAAAGGACTGGTTGATGCGTTCGCTGAATCGAGTTCTTCGGAATGATTCCAAAACCATGACGGTCAAGGACCTCGAAGCAACAGTTATCCTTTCCAAGGAGCGAGGCTCCAAAATGAGGCAACGTATAGAGCAGGAAGAAAGAGCATTCGAAAAGTTCCTCCAGACGGAACCGAAATCCCATCAATACGATGATGAGCCGCCGCCGCCAAAAACAAAGCCCATCAATCGACGTCCTGGCCGCAGAAAACCAGGACGCGATCCGATCGGGAAAGCGGTTTGATACTTACCATGAGGAATTTACAATGAGGACTCTTATGGACATTCAGCCTTTTAAACATACTCGACTCTATTCATTGACTCCCAGAGGCCTTGGAACCGCACAAGTGAAAAGTCCAACGAGTTATACCGTGCGACTGGCAAAGGCTCATTCCTTTCGCACTCTGACTTTGATGAAAAAGGAAATCGGCGCAGTTATCGGAAAGTTATGGTTAACAAAAGAAGGCAGACACGAAGAGAGAAAATATCTAAACGGGACAGGAGTAACGGCCTCTGATTGGGTAACTGCATTGCAGAAACTCACAGGGCGCATGCGTCTCGAGCAGCTTTCTTTACTGCGCTTCAGGAATGTAATTGATGACAAAGAATTGCTGTACCCAAGCAGACGGTGGTGCCCGAAATGCTACGCGGAATGCCTCAACTCCGGCGAAGATGTTTACGACCAGACGGTTTGGTATGTTAAGGGAATCCGCAGTTGTATAACCCATGAAACTTTGCTTGCTGGGAATTGCCCGAACTGCAAACGAAAACAGCCGTACCTGCCTGTTTATCCGGAACTCTCAATTTGCGCGCATTGTCAAAAGTCGCTGGCGGGAAGCTTCACAAAAAAGCAAAGCATCGAACAATACGACTCTGAGAATATCATTGCCGAGTTGCTCCTTTTAGCTAGGCAAGTCGGTCAGCTGGATCGATCACGATTCGTTGAAAAAATTCAGGCTCTTGTTAGCCTTGCAGCGGATGGCAATTGCTCCTTGCTGGCACGCTTTGTTGGTATCTCACGGGGGTGCATCGAGAACTGGTATCGCGGCCTGACAATTCCGAAACTTAAAAGTTTCTTGCAATTGTG
>JAKEFK010000346.1 GCA_022616075.1 bacterium | reverse complement strand
GCGCTGATCGGAACCGGAATCATGATTTTCATTGTCATGATTTTGATGCTTGCAAATCTTGGCATTGAAGGCGCGTTCGTGGGAAGTTTTATGGCTTTTCTTCCCGCTCCGTTTTACCTGTTCCTGTATTTGTGGATGGACCGTTACGATCCGGAACCACCATGGGCGATCGCAACCGCTTTTGCATGGGGAGGATTGATCTGCATTTTCATCTCGTTTATCGTCAACACGATTTTCGGCTCGGTTGCGGCCACATTCATGGGAGAACCAGCGGGACAAACATTATCAGCAATTATCTCCGCGCCCTTCATTGAAGAATTGACAAAAGGGAGTGGCGTGGTCTTGATCGCTCTTTTCCTGCGAAAGGAATTTGATGGTGTCCTGGACGGCATCGTATATGCCGGAGTTGTTGGTCTGGGTTTCGCAACAGTGGAAAACATCCTTTACTATGGCGGGACTTTTGTCAAAGACGGTCCGAGCGCATTGCTGTTTATCGGATTTTTGCGTGGTGTACTTTCACCGTTCATCCACTCGTTCTTCACATCGATGACAGGAATCGGATGCGGATTGTCGCGTGAATCGCACAACAAACTCATCCAGTTTGGAGCTCCCATCCTGGGTTTTTTTGGAGCAATGATGCTTCACGCTCTCTGGAATTTGTCGGCGTCTGCCATGGGGAGCGCGTTCTTCGTTGTCTACTTCGTCGTTTGGGTGCCCATGTTTTTGGCATTCATTCTTTTCATACTCTTGATCGCAAGACGCGAGAAAAGAATCATCAAACGAGTTCTGGCAGTGGAACAGGGCGGCCTGCTCTCGCGTGAAGAGATTGATCTCGCCGGTTCGTTAACCAGCAGAATCCATTGGCTGATTTCGGCGAACAGCTGGAAGAAATTTCAAGCGCGAAGGAAATACTTGAGAGCCATAACCAGGCTTGCTTTTTGCTACTGGCACGTAGAAAGAGCCCTTTCAGCAAAGACGGAAACCCTCAGCATGGCTCAAATCCCTGTGTTTCGTTCGGAGATTTCGCAGCTGAAAGCTGCGTTGTAATAGTGCCGGCGGGACGCCAGGCGGGACGCCCGCACTACTTTGTTTCGTTTGCTTTTTGGGGTACCTCTCGCTATATTAATCAGATATTTTTGGGAGCCCTTCCTGCCATGTCTTTGACGCTTGATATGTCCTTTTCCAAAGATTGGGAATCGATCCGTGAAATTGTGCAGAATAACGGGCGATTTCTCATCACAACTCACGTCAATGCCGACCCGGATGCTCTAGGCTCGGAGATCGCGCTGGCGGAAGGACTGCGCGCCCTGAACAAAGAAGTGGTGATTGTGAACCCAACGGGTATTTCCAGACATTTCTCCTTTCTGGATCCGGAAAAAAGAGTCCAGGAGTACAACAAGGATGAAGCACTGGCGAATTGCGCTTTTGACGCAGTCTTCATTGTGGACATCAGCAGGTGGGAACGTCTGGGATTGCTTGCCGATCCGCTTCGCTACTGCGGCAAACCCAAAGTCTGTATCGATCATCATCCGTATACAGGAGGATTTTCGGATTACCATCTTGTAAATGTCAATGCTTGCGCCAGCGCGGAAATTATTTTCGATCTCCTGAATTATCTTGACATTCCCTTAACGAAACAGATTGCAGAATCGATCTATGTTTCGATCCTGGCCGACACGGGAGCTTTCACATTTTCCAACACCAACGCGCGCACTCATCAGATCGTTTCCGCACTTTTAAGCTACGGGATCTGTCCGCGTACGCTGTATGAGAGTCTGTATCAGAACCACACTCCCGAAAGGCTCAAATTTCTCGGCAAGGTGCTCGGGAGCTTGCAGTTTGATTGCGATCAGCGGCTGGCGTACGTGACTGTTTCTCACACGATGCTCCAGGAAAATGGAATGACTCCGGACGATCTGGAGGGCTTTGTGGATATGCCGCGAAATTGCCGCTCCGTTTTGCTATCGATCCTGTTTGCCGAAGTCGCGCCGGACGATGTGAAAATCAGTTTGCGAAGCAAAGGGGAATTTCATTCTAATAAAATAGCGCTTCTGTTTGGCGGAGGCGGACACAGCCACGCATCCGGCATCCGATTATCCGGGAATCTGCAAAGCATTGAAGAAATGGTGCTTGCAGAAGCCCGAAAAGGGCTCGGACCCTACCTGAAGAAAAACTGCGCAGTCAGCGCATAGTAAGCGATCCAAAATCCAATGAAAAATACGCTTTTGCTTGGCGCTCATATGTCTATCGAAGGCGGATTGCATCGCGCGCTGGAACGAGGTCATTCGATCGGTTGCACCACGATTCAAATTTTCACCAGGAACAATACGCGATGGGCCGCCCGCGATCTGCTGGACGAAGAGATCAGACAGTTTCAAAGGACTCTAACTCAGCATTCCATCCGTCCTGTTTTTGCGCATTGCAGTTATCTGATCAATCTTGCTGCCGGCAATGAGTTCTATGAAAAATCAATTGCGGCACTCATCACAGAAGTCTTACGTGCCGACAGTCTGGGACTTCCCTTCGTTGTGCTGCATCCGGGCGCGCACATGGGCAAAGGGGAAGACGAAGGACTGATCCGCGTGGTTGCTGCGATCAATCAAGTGATTGACGCAACATCGAAGGCGAAATGCAAGATTGTGATTGAGAATACCGCGGGTCAGGGCTCCTGTGTCGGCTGCAAATTCGAGCACCTTGCTTATCTATGGACCCACGTGAACGATCAAAACAAATTAGGATTCTGCATCGACACATGTCATCTTTTTGCCGCCGGTTACGATATCCGCACGGAAAAAACATACGCGCATACTTTCAAAAGTCTGTTGAATCACGTTCCTCTTTCATCGATCTTCGCGTTTCACTTAAACGATTCCAAGAAAGAGCTTGGCTCACGAGTGGACAGACATGAGCATATTGGTAAAGGCCGGATCGGCAAAATGGCATTTCGATGCCTGCTCAACGACTCCCGTTTCGTGTCCGTTCCAAAAGTTCTCGAAACACCAAAAGGAAAGGACCTGGCGGAGGATGTGATCAATCTCAAATGCCTGCGCCGGATGGTGAAAAAGGCTTAGCTCTTCAGCGGTTGATTTTTTGAAAGTCAGAACGGATCACGTTTTGCTCGCCACTTTCATCAACGACAAATGTACGATTTCGGTTTGTCTCTAAGAATTGCAGCTCGAAATTTTGTTCAAAAAAATTGTTCCAAAAAATATTGTTCACAGAACCCGGCCCGAGGTAGATGGCGCAGGGCGCGGCACACGCTCCTGAAATCTGTTGTTGTACTACTGACGTTGAACTTCTTGTTTTTTTAGAAGGATTTTCGCAAAAGGATATTAAACCGCAGAATATCGAACAAAGGAACTCCGAACCGCAG